>CALFNJ010000028.1 GCA_937902865.1 uncultured Opitutaceae bacterium | reverse complement strand
CAAACGGTTTTGGCAGGCTCGCGTGATGCCGCGGATCGAGCCAGCTCAGCGGCGGTCCGTCGCTTGCACCAGTGTTCAGCACGCGCAGGCCGGGCCGGGCCACATGGATCGCGCGGGCCAGCTTTTCAGTTTCGCCGCCGATGGTGTTGAACGGCGCGATCAGCAACTGCACCGGCTGGCCGGCGCGCTGGGCTTCCTTCAGCGCCTGGCTCGGGTGACGTGCCGTCAGCACGCGATAACCGTCGGCCGTGAGGATGCCCGCCACCATCTTGCTGACGACGTCATCCTCCTCGACCAGCAGCACGGTCTCGTGGCCGCGCGTGGCCGGCAGCGCGGGAAGGCCGGGCATGGTGGCCGGCTCCGCGGGTTCACGCACCAGCGGCAGGAGAATTTCGAAACTCGATCCGACGAGCAGCGTGCTCTGCACCGAGATGAATCCGCCGCTCTGCTGCACCACGCCGTAAACCAGCGCGAGTCCGAGTCCGGTGCCTTTGCCCTCATCCTTGGTCGTGAAGAACGGCTCGAAGAGATGCGCCTGCGTGTCGGCATCCATGCCCGAGCCGTTGTCCGTCACGGTGAGCACGACGTAGCGTCCCGGCGGCGTGTCGGTCAGGCGGCGATTGAGGCCGGGCGCGATCTCGCGGTTGGCGGTGCGGATGACGACCCGACCGTTCTCGCGTAGTGCGTCGCGGGCGTTGATGACGAGATTGAGCAGCACCTGCTGGAACTGCGCGGGATCGGCGCGGACGCTGCCGAGCTCCGACTCGAGCTCGGTCGCGAGCTTGCCGGCGTTGCCGAGGAGACGCTGCAGGATCTCGCGATTGTCGCGCACGACGTGGTTCAGGTTGATCACGCGCGCGTTCATCGGCTGGCGGCGGCCGAAGGCGAGGAGCTGGCGGGTGAGGGCAGCGGCTTTCTGGCCGGCCTTGTGGATCTCCTCCACCTCGCGCAGCGCCTGCGGGTTGTCGGCGATCTGACCGGCGAGGATCTGGCAGTAGCCGTTGATGACGGAGATGAGGTTGTTGAAGTCGTGCGCAACGCCGCCCGCGAGGCGGCCGACGGCGTCGAGGCGCTGCGAGTGCACGAGCGCCTCCTGCAGCCGCCGCTTTTCCGTGGTGTCGCGGTACGTGGCGATCACGTGCGTGACACGGCCGCCGGCGGCGCAGACCGGATCGAAATTCCACGCCGCATACAACGTGCTGCCGTCTGGTCGCACCACATAGCCCTCGCCGGCGAGCGACTGGCCGGGCTTGGCGGTGCCGAGCCAGCGGCGCAGGCGCTCGAGATCGGATTTTTCCGCATGCAGGATCCCGTGGGAGCGTCCGACGAGCCGCGAGGCGGCGTAACCCGTCATGGCGCAGAAGCTGGCGTTGACGAAAAGAATCCTGAGTCCGCGCGCGCCGAGCTGCGCGTCGGCGATGAACACGCCATCGCTCTGGGCCCGCAGGGCCGCGGCCAGCAGGGCGGCCGGGGCGGTGGCGGCCACAGTGCCGCCGCGCGCGGGACGTTTCTTTTTCTTCGCGCTCACGCGGGCTGGCGCGACGCTACGGAGCGAGGCGTTCCACGATCCAGCCGTCCTTTTCCCGGCGATAGCGCAGGCGGTCGTGCAGCCGGCTGCGCCGGCCCTGCCAGAATTCCACGGTTTCGGGTGACACCCGGAATCCTCCCCACTGGGGCGGAAGCGGGACCTCCTGGCCGGCGTATTTCTTTTCCAGCGCCTTCATGCTCTCCTCGAGCACCGGCCGGCCGGAAATGATCGCGCTCTGTTGTGCGGCCCACGCGGCCAGCTGGCTCAGGCGCGGGCGGCTGTGAAAATAGGCTTCGCTCTCTTCGCGGGCGACACGCGTCACGGCGCCTTCCACGATCACCTGCCGCTCGATGGGAAACCACGGGAAGAGCAGCGTGGCGCGCGGATTGCCGTCGAGATCGCGACCCTTGCGGCTCTCGTAGTTGGTGTAGAAGACGAATCCGCGGCCATCCACGCCCTTGAGCAGAACGGTGCGCGCACCTGGCCGGCCGTCGCGCGCCGCGGTCGCGAGAATCATCGCATTCGGCTCCGGCAGCTTCGACGCCTCGGCTTCCTGGAACCATTTCTCGAACTGGCGAAACGGATCGCGGGCCAGGTCCTTTTCAACCAGGCCGGCGAGACTGTAATCCTTGCGAAGATCAGCCAGCGTCATCGGTGCGCGCAGCCTGCGCCGACTCGGAGCGGGGGCAAATTTATTTCCGGTCGCGCGGACAAATGTCACGACAGCTTATCGCCGCCCTTATCGCGTAAGGCCTGCAATAAGTGCCGCATGATTCGGAAAATCGCGGGTCAGTTCGTCGCGCCGCCCCAGCGTGAATTCGCGTTCGTCCCATGCCGGCGCCAGCGTGCAGCTCAGCAGCGCCCAACCGCGGGACATGGTCGTTCGAGCCGCCGCATCTCCGCGGTCGACGAGCCGCGCTCCCTGCCAGATTTTCCCCGGCACGATCAGCTGCGATGTCTCCGTGGGCGCGTCCGGACCGAGCCGAATGCTTTTCACCGAGCCGTCACGGGGGTCGAGCTGCACGTGCTCGACGGGATCTCCGGCGCAGAAATGCCACAGCTCATCCGTCTCGAGCCGATGCAGGGCTGAAAACGTTTCGGCCGTGAGCAGAAAGAGAATCGCCGATCCCGCCGCGCGCCCATTGGCCAATCGCTCGCCACTGACCCAGGTCTGCCGGAAAAACCCGCCTTCCTGCGGCAGTGGCGCGAGGCCCAATCGGGCGATCATCTCCTGAGCCTCGGCGTTCATGGGTGGAAAGCGAAGCACAAGGACGGAGCGGAGGAAGCTCCGAAAAAGCCAGGACGGGCGGCCTGTCCGTCCGCTCCGAGGTGGAACGCGTTGTCCCTAACGCGTTGAGCGCTCCGTCCGCGATTCAAGTTGGCAACGGCCACAGCGCGTTGGGGACAACGCGCTCCACCTCGAACCTTTAGGAAATTTCACACAGAGAACACGGAGGACACAGAGTACAATCAGGTCAGCTTTCTCTGTGTCCTCCGCGTTCTCTGTGTGAAACCGGATCGGTGATCGTCTCCGAGCTTCCAGCTTCCGTTTCCCCGCTGTTTGGCGATTCTGCCACTCAATGGACCTGCATCTGGCTCCGTGGGTTTATCCCCTGCTTTTCCTGACCGGCTTCACGTCCGGGCTCGTGGATTCGATCGCCGGCGGCGGCGGAGTCATCGCGCTGCCGGTGCTGCTCAGCCTGGGATTTCCGGCCCCGTTCGCGCTCGGCACGAATAAATTCCAGGCATCGTTCGGCAGCTTCACGGCGGCGTGGCATTACACCCGGCAGGGTCTCGTCGACCTGCGGGCCTGCTGGTGGGGAATCCTCACGACGCTCGCCGGCTCCCTGGCCGGAGCCGCGCTGGTGCGGTCGCTCGATCCGCAATTTCTGGGCAAACTCATCCCCTGGCTGCTCGCAGCGATCGTGCTCTACATGATCTTCCGTCCCCAGGTCGGCGACGCGGACCGGCCTCCGCGCATGGACGCCGGCACGTTCGCCCTGCTGTTCGGACTCGGGCTGGGCTTCTACGATGGATTCTTCGGTCCGGGCACGGGCTCGTTCTGGACCATCGCGTACGTGATGCTGCTCGGGTACAATTTTTCCAAGGCCACGGGCTACACCAAGGTCATGAACTGCACGAGCAACCTCGCCGCGCTCGCGCTCTTTGCCCTCGCGGGCAAGGTCAAGCTCGTCGCCGGCCTGGTCATGGCGGTCGGACAAGTCACCGGCGCCTGGGTCGGCGCCGGCCTCGTCGTGAAGCGCGGGGCCCGGTTCGTCCGCCCGGTGTTTTTGACCATGGCCGTGCTGACCATCGCGCGGCTGATTTGGAGCGGGATGGCGAAGTAATTTTCGATTTTTGATTCTCGATTTTCGATTTCAGACCAGGAATCGGACTTGATGTGACCCAATAGGTTACTGGTTTCCGGAAGCTGGGACGCGCGGGCATCGATGTCGTGGCGGGCGATGGATCGAGCCGCAGAGCGCGTCGTGGTTTGCTTGGCCGAAATCGAAAATCGAGAATCCAGAATCGAAAATCTCTTTGGGCTTGGGCGTCGAACGCACGTCAGGTACAGTCGTCCGTTTGCCATTCTGTCATGTCTCCCGCCGCTTACATCGATCGCCATGCCTCCGAGGTCGTGCGCCGGCTGCGCTGGCTGGTGGGCTGCGCGACGGTTAATCCGCCGGGCGAGCACTACGATGAAATCACCCGCTGGCTCACGCGCGAGCTGAGTTCCGTCGGGCTGCAGGCGAAGCGCCTCACCGTTCCGCAGTCTTGGATGAAGCGTTATCTGCCTCCCGAGCAGCAGGGTTTCCCCCGCTTCAATGTGCTCGGCAAGCTGGCGGCCCGCGGGGCGCGCCGCACGATCCATTTCAACGCCCACTATGATGTGGTGCCGGTGTCCGGGCGCTGGAAGCACGGCAGTCCGTTCAGCGGCAAGGTGGACCGCGGCTGGATCTACGGCCGCGGCACCGCCGACATGAAGGGCTCGATCTCCAGCCTGCTGCTGGCGCTGCAGTCCCTGCGGGCCACGGGCGTGAAGCCAAATTTCAACGTCGAGGTGTCCTTTACCGCGGACGAGGAGACTGATTCGGCCCTCGGTGCGAACTGGCTCGTCCAGCACGCGCCGATCCGGCCGGATTACGCGGTGGTGATGGAGGGCGGCGAAGGTTCGACCGTCTGCTGTGGACACAACGGAGTCGTCTGGCTCGAGGTGACGGTCCACGGCCGCGCCGCGCACGGCTCGAATCCCCGCGCCGGAATCAACGCGCTCGAGAAAATGTCCGCGCTCGTGGTTGGTCTCGAAGAGTACAAGCGCCGCCTGGAGCGCCGCTCCTTTGTCACGCCGGAGGGTGTGACGATGCATCCCACGATCAACGTCGGCGGCGTCTTCAGCGCCGGCCCGGGCGGCAAGATCAACACCGTGCCCGCGCTGGCGACGTTCTCGATCGACCGCCGCGTGCTCGCGATCGAGAACCACGCCGCCGCCGAGCGCGAGCTGCGGGTCGTGCTGGCCGCGACGGCGCGGCAGATTCCCGACTGCCGCATCACGGTGGCGAAGACCTCCGAGAATTTCGCCTGCTTCACGCCGCCGAAGCACCCGTTCTTCGCCGCCGCGGCGGACAGCGTGACCCGAGTGCGCCGCAAGCCGACGACCTTCAATGTGTCGACCGGCTTCAACGACATGCACTTCTTCTCGCATCACCTCGGCATCCCCACGCTCGGCTACGGCCCCGGCGGCGAGGACTACCACGCAGTCGACGAGCGCGCCCGCGTCCGCGACCTGGTCGACGCCGCGAAGATCTACGCCGACCTGCTGACGACGTTCGCCGGCTGACCGAGCGAATTTCGGAAGGTTTCACACAGAGGGCGCAGAGGACACAGAGTTCCGGCTTCGGCTTTCTCTGTGTCCTCTGCGCCCTCTGTGTGAAACTGGATCGAGATTGTTTTTCGCGTCGCCGCGCCAGTCCTCAGGAAGGATCGCCCTTTCCCCTTGTTTCGCTCCGGTGGAAACGGCAAGGTCGGCGCGAATTTCCATGAAGATCAACGCCGCCCTGACCCCGGCCAAGCTGCAACGCAAAGTCTCCCGCGTCTTCGACCTCGCGGGCCAGAAGATCCGCGCGATCGACGCGGCCTGGGATCCTGCCAAGGGCACGCCCGTGTTCACCGTGAAGGGCCAGTACACCTCGCGTGGCTGGACGGAATGGACCCAGGGTTTCCAGTTCGGCATGGCGTTCCTCCATTTCGATGCCACCGGCGACGCCTCGATGCTGCGGCTCGGCCGGGAAAAGACCGTAAAGGTCATGGCCTCGCACGTGTCGCACGTCGGCGTGCACGATCACGGTTTCAACAACGTCTCCACCTACGGCAACCTGCGCCGGCTGATGCTCGAGGGGAAAATCCCGCTCAACCAGCAGGAGCTGAACTTCACCGAGCTCGCCCTCAAGGTCTCCGGCGCCGTGCAGGCTGCGCGTTACGCGCCGACCACCTACCGCCAGCCGTGGTCGCCCGTGGCGGGCGCGCCGGGCGTGGCGCCGAGCGGCTATGTCTATTCCTCCAACGGTCCGCAGTCGCTGTTCGCCGACACGATCCGCTCGATGCGCTCGCTCGTCATCGCGCACCAGCTCGGCCACGCGCTGATGGGTGAGGGCGACAAGCCCATTAACCTGCTGCACCGCGCGATCGAGCACGCGGCCACGACCGCCCGCTTCAACGTGTTCTTCGGCCAGGGCCGCGACAGCTACGACGTCCGCGGCCGGGTCGCGCACGAGTCGATCTTCAACCGCAACGATGGCCAGTTCCGTTGTCCGTCCTCGCAGCAGGGCTATTCGCCGTTCACGACGTGGACGCGCGGCGCCGCCTGGATCATCTGCGGCTACGCGGAGCAGCTCGAGTTCCTCGACACCGTGAAGGGCGCGGATTTCGACGCCGTCGGCGGCCGCCGCGCCGTGACCGATCTCTTTCTCGAGACCGCGAAAGCCACGAGCGACTACTACATCGACGGCTATTCGGCGAAGGACGGCGTGCCCTACTGGGACAGTGCCGCGCTCAACACGCACCGCCTCGGCGATTTCACGAAGCGCCCGGCCGATCCCTTCAACAATTTCGAGCCGGTGGACAGCTCCGCCGCGGCGATCGCCGCCCAGGGCTTCATCCGTCTCGGCCTCTGGCTGGACGGCAAGGGCCAGAAGGCCGCGGGCAAAAAATATTTCCAGGCCGGCCTCACCATCGCGGACACGCTCTTCGACGAGCCCTACCTCTCGACCAACGCCAAGCATCAGGGCCTGCTGCTCCACAGCGTCTATCACCGTCCGAACGGCTGGGACTACGTGCCGAAGGGCCGCAAGGTCCCGTGCGGTGAATCGTCGATGTGGGGCGACTACCACGGCCTCGAGCTCGCGCTGCTGCTGCACCGCCTGGCCCAGGGGAAGTACTACACGTTCTTCTGAGCGGACAGACCCGCGCGGGATTGGAGTTCAGTAGTTCCGATGTAGGGGCGTCCCTTGGGACGCCCGTTCGCGTCGCCAACCGGAAACCCATCGCCAACTTCGATCTCAAGCCAGTCTCGCGCAGAGGCGCGGAAGCGCAGAGATCGGAGTCTGAATTCTGAAGGTAGGGACGGGCGGCCCGTCCGGATCCGAGGTGGAGCGCGTTGTCCCTAACGCGCTGTTTGGCTCCGTCGGCGATTCTCCACGGACGGAGGTTTCAACGCGTTCCACCTCGTTACTCCCGCGCGAGCACGTTGCGCAGAGTCTCTTGCAGGTCGGTGTGCTTGAAACGGAACCCTTGCTCGAGCCACCGCCGCGGCACGCAGCGGCGGCCGGTCAGAGCCAGATCGGCATCCGTGCGCATGATCCAATGCGCGCCAAATCGCACGATGAATTCCGGCGCCGGCGGACTCCAGGGCCGGCCCACGGCGCGCCGCAGCTCGCGCATGAACTCGGCGTTTGTCACCGGCGAAGGGCCGGTGGCGTTGTACGCGCCCGAAACCTCCGGACGTTCGATGGCCTCGATGACCATGGCATTGAAATCATCGATGTGGAGCCAGCTGATGTATTGCCGGCCGCTCCCGACCGTACCGCCGAGAAAGCAGCGCGCCAATTTCACCAGGGGCGTCAGTGCGCCGCCGTCACGCCCGAGCACGATTCCGATGCGCAGCACGACCCGGCGCGGCTGCGATGCTCCACCTTCGGCGAACGCGGCTTCCCATTGCTCGCAAACGTCCGCGGAAAAATCCGACGCGTGCGGTGCGTTTTCATCGCAGACGCGGTCACCGGCATCGCCGTAGATCGCGAGCGAGGCAGCCTGAATCAATACTTCCGGCGGCTGGGCGCAGGCGCGCACCGCGGCGTTGATCGCGCGGACGGAAAGCAATCGGGAGCTGAGAATCTCGCGGCGGTTTTCGGCGGTATGGATGCAGTTCACGCTGCGGCCGGTCAGATTCACGACGACACGGGCACCATCGACCGCGCGAATCCAGTCGCCCGCCGAAGCTCCATCCCAGCGCAGCCACTCAATCCCGGCAGACGCGGCTCCGGGATGCCGCGAGAGAATCGTCACCGCGTAGCCGCGGGCGACGAGCGCCTGCGCCAGCGATTGTCCGAGAAAGCCGCGGCCTCCCGCCAGCACCACGCGTTGGGCTGTCATGGCGGCGAATTTCGCCTTCGCCCAAACCGGACGCAAACCTCGACACGGGGAAAATTGCGCCTTTGTTCGCCTGACCGGCATGCCGACCAGTCCCATCAATCTCTACGACTTCACCCGCGACGGCTTGCGCGAACAGTTTGTCACGTGGGGCTTCAGTCCGACGCACGCCGAGCGTCTCTGGGCCTATCTCTATCTGGAGTTGGCGGACTCCTTTGACGCCATGCCCGAGCTGCCCGCGAAAGTGCGGAACCGGCTCGCGCAGGAGGCGATGCTCGGCCGCCCCGCCACGGCGCGGGAAACGGATTCGTCGGATGGCTTCACCCGCAAGTACCTGCTGCGCCTCGCGGACGGCGAGCAGATCGAAACCGTGCTGATGCGCTACACCGGCCGCGTGACCGCCTGCGTCAGCAGCCAGGTGGGTTGCGCGATGGGCTGCGTTTTCTGCGCGACGGGCCAGATGGGCTATACCCGCCATCTCACCGCCGGCGAAATCGTCGCCCAAGCCGTCCATGTGTCCCGCGTGCTCAAATCCCAGCCTCCGCTAATTTCTGCCGCGAGCTCGGATTCTGCTGAAATCGAAAATCGAGAATCCAAAATCGAAAATTCCCCAGCAGCCCGTCTCCGCAACGTGGTGCTGATGGGCATGGGTGAGCCACTGCACAATTACGACGCGGTGATGCAGGCCGTGGACATCCTGCGCGATTCCAGCGGCCTGGCCCTGCGCGCCGAGCGCATCACGGTAAGCACCGTCGGCGTGGTGCCGGGCATCCTGCGCCTCGCGAAGGAAAACCGTCCGCTGTGCCTCGCCGTATCGCTGCATGCCGCCACGCAGGCGGAGCGTGCCGCGCTCGTGCCGGCTGCGAAGAAGTGGCCGCTCGACGAGCTCATGGCCGCCTGCCGCGCCTACAGCGAGCAGACCGGCCGCCGCATTTTCTACGAGTGGACGCTGATCGAGGGAAAGAACGACTCGGCCGAACACGCGCGCGCCGTCGGAAAACTACTCGCAGGCCTGCCCGCGCAGGTGAACCTGATCCCGCTCAATCCCACCGTTGGCTACGCAGGTGAACCGACCCGCAGCGAAGCGGCGCGGCGTTTCCAGAAAATCCTCGCCGACGAGTTCAAGCTCCCCAGCACCGTCCGCCAGC
>CALFNJ010000027.1 GCA_937902865.1 uncultured Opitutaceae bacterium | reverse complement strand
AGACCTGCGTGTTAAAAAATATGCGGATCTGTGAGATGGGCCGGCGGGCTGCGCGTTCCTGCTTTTGCAATCCCGGTGGCCGCTTGCCGTTTCAACGCGCGCCGTTGTCAGGCGCTTCCGCCTCGCTTTTGGCGGCGAGCAGCATCGCGCTGAGCTCGGTGGCGGCGCGCGACAGCTGCGTGAAAACCCAGTGATCGCGCTGCGCATCCGATTCGTTGCTGATGGCGAAGGGCGCGGAGCTGGGAGTGGGGAAGCGGAATTCCTCCAGCGTGCGCAGGAGCGCGTCGAGGCGCTCGCCGTTCGCCGTTCCCGTGGCGGTGCCCTCGGCGAGGGCATCCAGCGTGTCCGAGGCGAGCTCGGAAAAGCGCGCGATCTCCGGCCAGGCGAGCGGTCGGCCCGGCGTCAGATGCAGGGTCATCACGGTCAGCGCGCGAGTGAGCCGCTGGTTGCCGTTCGCGAGCGCCGCCGCGCGCTCGATGCCTTCGCGCTGGTTCTTGGGATCGCCGATCATGCGCTGGAGCGAGGAGAAGACGGCGCTGTTCGCCGCCTCCGCCCGGCGCTTGGCGGCGATGCCTTCCGCGTCGTAGCCACCGCCGGATGCGACGCGCGCGGCGAGCAGGCGGAGGTAATCGCGGTTGCTCCGCAGCGCCTGGGCGAGGACGGGCGGGAAGCGCTCCCGTTCCCACACCGGCCAGAAAAACAGGGCCGCCAGCATGGAGATGGCGCCGCCCGCGAGCGTGCTGCCGAGGCGTTCGCCGGTGAAGGCGACGGTCACGGGGCCGTTGGCCTCCGTCAGCAGCACGATGAACAGCGTGACGAAGAATACCGCCCGGCCGTAGTTGCGCTTCACGAGAAACCCGAAAATGAAGATCGTCACCGCGGTCGCGAGGGTCAGCAGCGTGAAGGGTAGGTGCAGCCAGAGCAGCAGGCTGGCGACGATGCTGCCCGCGAGGGTGCCGGCGACGCGTTGGGCCGCGCGCTGGCGGGTCGAGCCGTAGTCGGGCTGCAGGACCACGACCATCGTGAACGGCAGCCAGTAGCCGTGCGGCAGGCCGATGGCCTTGAAGATCACCACGCCGAGCATCGTGAAGACCGCCAGCCGGATGCTGAAACGCACCAGCGCGGGATCGACGCGCGCGCGGAGGTTCAGCGCCGACGCCAGCGGCCGGAGGGACCAGGTGTGCACGTCGAGCAGTTCCAGGGAGAAGGCGGCGCGCTCTCCCGCCCGGGTGATCGTCGCCCGCAGCGCCTCGCGCACTTCGGGCAGATGCCGGTCGATCTGGCGCAGAATTTCGAGCAACTGGCCGCGCGCCGGAGTCGCCGGCGTTTGGGCTGTCACCCGCGTTTGCAGCACGCGAAGCAGCGCGCTCAGCCGGAGAAGGCGCACGTCGGCGGTGGCGAGGTGCTCGGGCTGGCGCGACACCACCGCGAGCGCCATCGTGCGCGAGGTGTTGGTCAGCGAGGTGAGGGACGGCAGGAATGAGGGCAGCAGGCCGGCAAACTCCGGCTGCGTCATCAGCGTCTCGAAGGCGGTGTTGAACGCGACCACCCGCGTTGCCAGCCGCGCCGCCGCGAGGTTCAACCGCTCGAGGCGCGGCAGCATCGCGCTCGGCCGGGCCGCGGCGCCGGCAGTGGCAAGCACGGCGTAGCTCTTGTCGAGGATCGTGCGCAGCGCGGCCTCGCGCTCCGCGACGTTCTGGAGACGCTGGCTTTCCGGAATTTCCTCGTTGGGCGCCATCGCCTCGAAAAGATCGGCCACCGCCAGCCAGCTGTCGGCCACGGCCCGCCGCAGCGGGTGCTGAGGCCGGAAGGGCCAGTTCATCACCTGGAGCGTCACACCCCACAATCCGCCGGCGAGGGCGGCGATGGCATGCTGCACCGCCACCCCGGAAGTGGCCGGCGCACTGGCACCGAGCAGATAGACCAGGATCGACGCGGTCGCGAGCGGGATGCCGTAGTCGCTGCTGAGGTGACGCCAGAGTCCGCCCGCCAGCGCCATCAGGCCCATGCCGAGCACCGCCGTGAGCAGATGGACCGACGCCAGGGTGCCGAGCAGGACGGCGCCGGCCAGAACTGTCGTCATCGCGAGCAGCAGCCCCAGTCGTACGGCGTAGGCGCCGCGAACGTCGACCATCGCGATGTTCTGCGCGACGAGCGCGACGAAGGTGGCCTCCCACGGCAGCCGTCCGGACGCCGCCAGCAGCAGCGGCACCATGTACCCGAGCGTCGCGCGGATTGCCCGGCCGAGATCAGGTTGGAGGGATTGGTCTTCGAACAGGCGATTGAGCCGGTTCCATGGCGACGCGAGCGTCATGCACCGAAAAGTGTGCGAACCCGCCGCGCAGCGTCACGCGTTTTGCGCAGGGACGGTAACTTCCCCCATCCCACGAACCGGTTTCGCACAGAGGCACGGAGCTCACAGAGAATACTTCTCCGGACTCTGTGCGCTTTGTGCCTCTGTGCGAAACCGGCTTGGAATTCACTCCGCTGACAGAGGGAAGGCGCCAGGCCGTGAGACATTGATTCTCCAAAAGGAGAGCTATCGGCGGAGTTGTCATTATCACGACCTTCCTCTGCTTTGGTCTCATGCATCCCCGACGGACCTTGGTTCTCCTCTTGTGCTTCGCGGTCTTTTCCGCGGC
>CALFNJ010000026.1 GCA_937902865.1 uncultured Opitutaceae bacterium | reverse complement strand
TTTCGTGTTTCAACGACCGCAGCACCTGCTGATTCGTCACGCCCGCGAGCGACGTGATCCCCGGGATGCTGGCGCGCGAGATGGTGGTCCTTCGGGTCGAGCAGCACGCCCTGGCGGCCACTCGGGTAATTGACGACGCAGCTCGCGATTTCCGCGCCGTCGGCGCAGCGGACGATCAGGCAGCGGACGGAGTTGGTGCCGTAGTCGATGCCAAGGGTGAAGGTGTCTTGCATGGAAAGTGGGGGTGGAATGGAGGGGCGTTCCCTGCGGACGCCCGCTCCGGAAAAGGGCATCCGCGAGGAACGCCCCTACACGGGAATCAGGGGATGATGCCCTCTTTCTTCAGCACCTGCTCGAAATTGTCGCGGGTGATGAAGATGCCGGCGGTGCGGGTGTCGGGGGGCGGGGCGACGCCGGTCGCGATCCATTGGTGGAGCAGTTCGGCGGTGCGGAAACCTTCCTGCGGCGCGGAGACGAGCATGGAGCCGAAGAAGCCGGTGGGCTTGGATTTCCGCAGCTCGTCGATGCAGTCCGTGCCATTGATGCCGATGCCGATCACGTTCTCCGCCGTGAAGCCGCGATCCTCCATCGCACGCACGGCGCCGAGCACGCCGGTGTCGTTCAGCGCGCAGATCAGCCAGTGCTTCACCGTCGGATGCTGGGTCAGCACGATGTTGGCGGCGGCGAAGCTGCCGGGAATGTCCGTGGTCTTCTGCGCGCCCTTGAAGATGCGGCTGGCGGGAAATCCGGCGTCCTTCAGCGCAGCGATGGCGCCGTCGGTGCGGGCGCGCGCGGTGTCCAGTTCCTCAAAGGTGACGGTGCACAGGCCGGTGTCCTCGGCCTTCCAGCCGCGGTGCTGCATTTCCCGGAACAGCTCGGTCCCGACATCGCGCCCGATCTGGGTCGCGGACATGCCGAGGTAGGGAACGCTGGTCATGAACTTGCCGTCGCCGGCGACCAACTGGTCATCGACGGTGATGACCTTGAGCCCGGCCTGCTGGGCCCGGTTCATGATCGCCGGGCCGAGGCGGACGTCGGGGGTGCAGATGACGAAGCCCTGCGCGCCCATCGCGGCGAGATTGTCGATCGCGGACATGACCTTCTCGCCGTCGGTCACGCCGAGTTTCACCACCTCGAAGTCGTGCTGCGCGCCGGCCGCCGTGGCGCCCTTCCATTCGAACTGAAACCAGGGCTCCTCCGGCTGCTTCACGAGATAACCGATCTGGATCTTCTTCTCCGGAGCGGAGGCGGAACCGGGGCTGGTCGCGGCCTTCTTGGCGCAGGCCGGAAGCGCGAGGAGCGCGCCGGCGCAAAGCAGCGGAAGCAGGAAATTTTTCAAGGGAAGGTCGGGGGGAAAGGCAGCGGACGGCCGAGGTCGGCGAGGGGACGGTGATGTAGGCAGGCGAGTTGGTCTCGGCAAGCGCAGGTTGAGGAACGCGGCGGACGGGGAAGATCGGTCTTATGCTTCGGGTGAAGCGCTTTGCGTCGGTGGCGGCGGATGGGAGATCGAACGACTTCGACCGCAGGACGAAGGCCGGACGGCGGCGCCGTGGGCGCTCCTGGCCGGGAATGGAAAACACTGACGCGCTCGGTATTTACGGGCGCGGCCGCGCCGCCGGCGCCGCGTTTTCGTGACGTGTCCTCTGTTGGGGAGACGAACGGTCGGGCGGCTCCTGTTATGCGGTCGTGGCGCCGTCACACTTGACCGTTAGGTGATCAAAAATTCCCGCCACCACCCATTCCGCTTGACCGTCAAGATTGGCGGTTCGAAAGGGTACCGCGTTTATGGCCTACGTCACCATGCGGGAGATCGCGCAGGCGCTCGGTCTCTCCAAGAACACCGTTTCCTTGGCCCTGGCCAACGATCCGCAGATCCCCGCGGGCACGCGGGAAAGGGTGAAGGCCGCGGCGGAGAAGATGGGCTATGCGGTCAACCCGGTGGTGTCGCATCTGATGTCGGAGCTGCGGAAGTCCCGCACCAGCGCGCCGACGCATACGCTGGCGCTGCTCAACGCCTATCACACCAAGGACGCCTTTCGCAGCCATCCGACCATTCCCACCTACGTGGAGGGCTGTCGCCGTCGGGCGGCGATGCAGCGCTACGGCACGGACACGTTCTGGCTGCACGAGCCGGGATTGGACGGCAATGCGCTGCACCGCATCCTCCGGGCGCGAGGGATCCGCGGAGTCATCGTGATCGGCACGATGGACGATCCGCACCTGCCGGCGAAATTCCAGAAGGTCTGGGACAACCACGCCTGCGTCGTCACCGGACTGCGCACGCAGGAACCGACCCTTTCCTTCTGCTGCGTCGATCATCACGCGCTGGTGCTGCAGGCGTTTTTGCAGGCGCTCAGCCTCGGCTACAAACGCCCGGCGCTCGTGATCGACGACCGGATCGACCGGCTCGTCGACCGGCGTTTCAGCGCCGGGATGTGGATCGGCCAGCGCGAGATCGCCCCCGAGCAGCGCACGCAGCCGTTTTACGACGTCGAGAAGGCGCGACAGAAGCCGGACCTGTTCTATCACTGGCTGAAAAAGGAAAAGCCGGACGTCATCTTCACGCTCTACACCCGCGTGAAGGGCTGGCTGGAGGCGGCGGGCTACAGCATTCCCGCCGACATCGGCCTGATCCAGCTGGAGCTTCGCCCGGGCGCCGAGGATTGGGCGGGGATGGACCAGCACAACGACCTGACCGGCGAAGCGGCGGTCGATATGGTGATCAGCCAGCTCTATAACAATGAAATCGGCGTCCCGAAATTTCCGCGGGCGACGCTGATCGAGCCGACGTGGGTCGCCGGCAAGACCGTGAAGGCCGCTTCCGCCGCCAAGAAAAAGCGGTAGAAAAAGGCGGCGGTGAATCGATCCTCGGAGGTCTCGCGCAGAGGCGCGGAGGTCGGCGCGGATTCAATCCGGTTTCACACAGAGGACACGGAGTACACAGAGATTAAAGGAGCGGTTTGTCTCTGTGTACTCCGTGTCCTCTGTGTGAAACCTTCCGAACAAAAAGCGCGGGGGTGTGTTGGACGATGTCCTGAAGCGTTGGACTTGGTCGGGAACGTTGAACGTTGGATGTTGCGCGTTGGACGTTGAACGTTCCGCGCGCGGCTGCGCGCGGGGCCGGACTTGCAGGACCGTCAAGTGGTGCAAACGCGTCGCATCGGACCGACGAAAGGAGGGAACGTCACGGCCAGTTACGGGACTTGGCGGGTGAAATCGTTTGCCCCGAATCGCGGGCGTCCTTTCTTTTCCACGCTCCCCATCACCCTTCACCCTCCCATGAAGTTCCCCTCCCTGTCCCCCGTGCTTCGTTTCGGCCTGGCGGTTGTCGCTTCGCTCGCCGTGTCCTTCGTCTCGGCCGCCGACCTCAACAAGGCCGGCAAGCCCCTCAAGGTCGGCTTCGCCCAGACCGGCGCCGAGAGCGCCTGGCGCACCGCCAACACCGAATCGATGAAGTCCGAGGCGGCCGCGCGCGGCATCGATCTCAAGTTCGCCGATGCGCAGGGGAAGCCGGAGAACCAGATCCGGGCCGTGCGCTCGTTCGTCACGCAGGGCGTGGACGTTATCATCATCGCTCCGATCGTCACCACCGGCTGGGAGCCCGTGCTGCGCGAGGCCAAGCAGGCGAAGATTCCGGTGATCGTGATGGATCGCACCGTGGAGGTGAGCGACGAGTCCCTTTACGCCTGTTTCATCGGTTCCGATTTCGCCGAGGAAGGCCGCATGGCCGCCGACTGGCTCGCGAAGCACACCAACGGCAAGGGCCGGATCCTCGAGCTGCAGGGCACCACCGGTTCCGCGCCGGCCAACGAGCGCCGCCGTGCCTTCGCGGAAGGCATTGCGAAATATCCCGACCTCAAGGTGATCGACTCGCAGAGCGGCGACTTCCGCCGCGAGGGGGGCAAGGAAGTCATGGAATCCTTCCTCAAGAAGCACGGCCGCAATTTCGACATCGTGTACGCGCACAACGACGACATGGCCCTCGGCGCGATCCAGGCGATCGAGGCGGCGGGCCTCAAGCCGGGCAAGGACGTGATGATCATCTCGATCGACGCCGTCCGCGAAGGCGTCGAAGCCGTCGTGGCGGGCAAGATCAACTGCGTCGTGGAGTGCACTCCG
>CALFNJ010000025.1 GCA_937902865.1 uncultured Opitutaceae bacterium | reverse complement strand
TGCCGTCGAGCCGCTGAATCCGCACGAGCACGTCGGCCAGCGCGGCCATCGCTCCGGTCACACCGATATTTTTTCCCGCGAGGCCACCCGGACAGGACAACATGAAGCGCTCCGTGTACGCGGTGGCGGTCTGCTGGATGATCGGTTCGGCAAGGACGCGGGCGCTGTCGGGAAATTCCGGCCGAATACCGTGGGCGAGGTCGTCCCGCGGCGGCACTTTCCACAGCACGTGATACGTGTCGGCCCCAGTCTGGCGCAGCTCGAGATAGGCCGGCTGCAGCTCGTGAGCCCGCGCGACTCCCATTCCTCCGCTCCACAGGGCGAAGCACCAGCAGAGGAGAACGAGCGCCCGGCGGATCATTTTTTGGTTCCTTCCGGAGCGGTGGTCGTAGGCGAAGGCGAAGCGGCCGCCGCGGCGCCGGGCGCGGTCTTTTGGATCTCGATCGAATAGTGCGCCCGCAGTTTCTGATAGGCCTCGTCGTTGGCCTGCTTGCGCCGGGCGCTGTCCCAGGCGCGCTGCACGGCGTCGTGGATATCAGCCAAGGCGGGCAACTGGCCCTGCTTGCGGAACATCTCGGGATGCTTCTGGAGAAATTCGTTCAGCTGCGCGTCGGTCGGAGCCGCCGCCTCCACGGCATCCTCGGTGAGAAACTCCATGCGCTCCCGCAGGCGGCGGCGCACCACCGGATCATCCCGGTCGAGGCCGCGAGCGACGGCCTCGCGCGTCAGCACTTCCTCGCGGACGTAGTCCTCGATCACCGCGTCGAGCTCCTGTGGCGTCGGCTCGCGCCGGGAGCTGCGGGTGAAACCGAGGCGGAGATTTTCGACCAGCCCCGGGGTGATGACGATGCGGTCGGGGCGCGCTTCGGTCCAGCGGCCGGCGAAGGCGAAGATTCCGAAGAGGGCGCCGCCGAGGAGGAGGAAGTGAAACAGCGGCTCGCGAAGCAATTTCATGAAGGACCCGAGGGAGGCTTGAAGTGGCGCGGGCGGGGAGGGGGAATGGACCAAGCGAACCCCGACGGTGGGTAAACGCACCGCAGGCGCTTTGGTGACGGTAAAACACCGCCGTCACGACGCCATCTCCAAAACGAGGACGGTTCACCACGAAAGACACGAATCGCACGAAAGCCGGTCCCTCGGAAATGGGCCCACGGAACACACGGAATACACAGAAATCAGAAGCTCCGAATTCCGTGTCATCCGTGTGTTCCGTGGGCAGTCCTCCGAGGGATCGGCTTTCGTGTGATTCGCGTCTTTCGTGGTGACCAAAACAAAACGCCCGGCCTTGCGGGCCGGGCGTCGAGATGGGTTTCGTGGAACGACGGTTACTTCAGGATCATTTCCTTCACCGTCTTGCCGGCCGGGATCATCGGCAGCACGTGCTCGGTGTAGGGGACGATGATGTCGAGGACGTACGGGCCGTCATGGTCGAGCATCTCCTGGATCGCCTCGCGCAGCTCGCTCTTCTTGATCACGCGGCGGCCCTTGACGCCGAAGCCGGCGGCGATCTTGACGAAATCGGGATAGAGGCCGCCCGGGTTGTCCGGGCTGCCGACATTCGACTCGTCGCCGAGGATGGTGTTGCCGCGGACGCTGCCGTAGAAGCGGTCTTCCCACTGCACGACCATGCCGAGATGCTGGTTGTTCAGAATCATCGCCTTCGCCGCGATCTTCTCGATATGGGCGGTGGCGAGCTCCTGGATGTTCATCACGAAGGAGCCGTCGCCGTCGATGTCGATGACCTGCTTGTCCGGGCAGGCGACCTTCGCGCCGAGCGCGGCGGGATAGCCGAAGCCCATCGCGCCGAGGCCGAGCGAGCTGATGTAACGGCGCGGCTCGTTGAAACGGTAGAACTGCGCGGCCCACATCTGGTGCTGGCCCACGCCGGTCGCGATGATCGCGTCACCCTTGGTCAGCTCGTAGAGCGCGGCCACCGCCTCCTGGGGCTGGATGTGCTTGCTCTTCTCGTAGCGGAAGGGGTGCTCCTTCTTCCACGTGGCGATCTGGTCGTGCCAGGGCTTCGTGGCGGGAGGCGTGAACTTGTGCGCGGCGACGAGCTCGTTGAGGCGGGTGAGCGCGTACTTGACGTCGCTGACGACGGCGAGGAGGGCGCGCTTGTTCTTGTTGTGCTCGGAGGCGTCGATGTCGACGTGGACGATCTTCGCGTGCGTGGCGAACTTGCTCGTGTCGCCCGTGATGCGGTCATCGAAGCGCGCCGCGAAGCAGAGCAGCAGGTCGCACTGGTCGACCGCCCAGTTGCCGTAGGCGGCGCCGTGCATGCCGAACCACTGCATCGAGAGGGAATTCGTCTCGGGGAACGCGCCCACGCCCATCAGCGTGGTGGCGACGGGAATGTTGGTCTTCTCGGCGAAGGCCTTCAGCTCGCGCGAGGCTTCGGCCGAGATGATGCCGCCGCCGGCGTAGATCACCGGGCGCTTGGCCTCGCCGATGAGGGCGAGGATCTGCTTCAGCTGGTCGTCCGTCGCGTGCTGCGTCGCGTTGGCGTAG
>CALFNJ010000024.1 GCA_937902865.1 uncultured Opitutaceae bacterium | reverse complement strand
GGCACTCGTGCTCCGGCACGAAGTAGAGGCCGAGGCGACGGCGGACGAGTTCGCTGAGATCGTCGGGATTCTTCGAGAGCGACGCGAAGTCGGCGATCCCCTCGAGGATGAGCGGCTGATTGAGGATCGCGACGCCCTCGCGGAGCAGGTTCTGCAGGACGCGCTGGATGATGCCGAGGCTGACGAGATCCGGGAGCAGCTCGGCGACGAGCGCGGGCTGCGTCTGCTTGATGTGATCGACCAGCGACTGGACTTCCTGGCGGCCGAGCAGGTGATGCGCGTTGATCTTGAGGGTCTCGGAAAGATGCGTGATGAGGACCGACGCCGGATCGACGACGGTGAAGCTGCTGAGCTCGGCGGTCTTCTTTTCCGCCTCGTCGATCCAGGTGGCCTCGAGCTTGAAGACCGGCTCCTGCGTCGGCACGCCCTTGAGGCGGACCTTGCTGTTGGCGACGTTCATCGCGAGCCAGCGGCCCGGCATGAGCCGGCCCTGCGCGACGGGCTTGCCGCGGAGGAGGAAACGATAGTCGTTCGCCTCCATCTCGAGGTTGTCGCGGACGGAGATCGGCGGAACGATGATGCCCTTCTCGCGGGCGAGAGACTTGCGGACGCCAGTGACGCGCGAGAGCAGTTCTCCCCCGCCCTTCTTGTCGGCCAGGCCGAGCAGTCCGTAGCCGATCTCGATCGCAAAGACATCGACGTCGACGAGCTTGCGCACGTCCTCGGCACTGCCGGCGGTGGCAGGAGCGGCGGAGGTCGCCGCGGCGTCGGCAGGCTTCGCGCCACCCTTGGAAGCGGGAGCGGCCTTGGCCGCGGCGGCGGCCGCCTCGGCGCCATGGGCGTGACCGGTCTTCTCTTCCTGCTCCTTGAGCACCTTGCCGAAGAAGCCGGCGAGACCCGCGAGCGCGAAGAACGGCAGCATCGGCATGCCCGGCATCACGCCGAACACCGCGAGCATGCCCGCCGCGATCTGGAGCGCGCGCGGATGACGAAAGAGCTGGCCGGCGAGCTGCGTGCCGAGATTGGTGTTTTCCGACGCGCGCGTGACGAGAATGCCCGCGCCGACGGAAAGAATCAGCGCCGGGATCTGGGAGACGAGGCCGTCACCGATCGAGAGGAGCGTGAACTTCTGCAGGGCCTCGCCGAGCGAAAGACCCATCTGGAAGACGCCGATCGCGAAGCCGCCGATGACGTTGACCAGCGTGATGATAATGCCGGCGATCGCATCGCCGCGCACGAACTTCGAGGCGCCGTCCATCGCGCCGTAGAAATCGGCCTCCTTCTGCACCTTGATGCGGCGGGCGGTGGCGGCGACCTCGTCGATGATGCCGGCGTTGAGCTCGGCATCGATCGCCATCTGCTTGCCGGGCAGCGCGTCGAGGGTGAAGCGCGCGCTCACCTCGGCGATGCGGCCCGCGCCCTTCGTGATCACCACGAAGTTGATGATGACGAGGATCAGGAAAACGACGGCGCCGACGATGTAGTTGCCCTGGATGACGAAGTGGCCGAACGAATCGATCACGTGACCCGCGTAGCCGTGGATCAGGATCTGGCGCGTCGAGCTGATGTTGAGCGCGAGCCGGAAGAGCGTCAGCGCAAGGAGCAGCGTCGGAAAACCGGAGAACTCCGGCGGATCCTTCACATAGATGATCGCGAGGAGGACGAGCAGCGAGAGTCCGATGTTGAGCGCGAGGAACGCGTCCAGCGCCAGCGGCGGGACGGGCATGATCAGCAGCAGCACCGTCAGGAACAGACCGCCGGTGAAGAGCAGGTCGCCGCGGCGCAGCAGCGTCGCGATGGGACTGGGCGTGGATGCGGCCATGACTTAGGCGACGGCCTCCATCCGGCGGGCCTTCAGGCGGTGGAAGTAGTAACGGTGCGTGCGGTAAACGACCGCGAGGATGCCGGCGACGGCCTGGTAGAGCTCGGCGGGGATTGTCTCGCCGACCTTGCCCATCGCGAACAGCACGCGGGCGACCGGCTTGTTCTCGACCGTCGGCACACCGTGCTCGGCCGCGAGGGCCTTGATGCGCTGCGCGAAACGATTCTCGCCCTTCGCCAGGATCACCGGCGCGGCGTCGCGGCCGCGCTCATATTTCAAGGCGACGGCGTAGTGCGTGGGATTCGTCACGACGACGTCCGCCGTCTGCACCGCGGAAAGCATCTGCTTCTGCAACAGCCGGCGGGCCATGCGGCGCATGGTGGCCTTGAGCTGCATGTTGCCCTCGGCGTTGCGGCGCTCCTCCTTCACTTCCTCGCGCGTCATCATCATCTGGCGCGAAGTGCGGAATTTTTCGTAGCCATAGCTGCAGGCCGCGACCACGCCGAGCGCGAGGATCAGGCGGCTGAGGAAAAGGAGCGTCGCCTGGCGGAGGAACTGGCCGAGGTACGCGACCTCGACGGGCGCGCTGAAAAGAGGATCCATCATCAGCCCGCGCGCGCCGAGATAGAGCGCGCCGCCGATCGCGATGAGCTTGAGCGTGTCGATGCCGGCGCGGACCAACGCGGACTTGGAAAACACGCGCCCGAAGCCGGCCATGAGGTCGAGCTGCTCGAGCTTGAACGCCGCGGCCTTCGGCGTGAGCCGGAAGCCGCTCTGCACGCCGCCGGCGAGCAGCGCCGCGCCGATGATCGTGGCCAGCAGCGGCAGCAGCGCGCGGCCGATCGTCAGCATCGCTTCGCCGAGCAGGGAGGGGACGGTGTCGATCCCCACCGGCGTGACGGCGAACCGCGTGAACATCGCCACCGAGTAATCGGCGACGTCGCGCGACGCCGACGGCAGCGTGAAGCCGAGCACCGCGAGCAGCGCGACCAGCGGAAACATCACCGACAATTCGTGCGACTTCGCGAACTGACCGCGCTCCAAGGCCTCGCTCAGCCGCTTCTCGGTCGGCTGTTCGGTTTTTTGGTCTTGGTCGGTCTCTGCCATGGCGCCGCCCGTTTTAGCAACGCCGGTGCCAAGGATTTCGTGGCGCTTGTTAGCCACTATAAATTAACGACTTAAACTTTTAAGTTTTGCCCGCTTCGCGAAATTTTCACGTCTCGGGACGCCTCCCAAAACCAAAGGGAATTTTTTGCCGCCGCCCTCCCCTTCCTCCCTTCTCCCAGCGGCATGTCACGTAATACGTGACAAACCACCCGAGCTCTTGAACCGACGAATTCAGAAGCCAGGAAACCAGAAAGAAACCTGGCTTCCTGGCTTCTGAATTCACCTTGGATCGTTCTCACACGGACCAGATCCGCCCTAGGCCGATAGGCGGGATGTCACGTATTACGTGACATGCTGCCGGTCCGCTTTCCGTCTTTCCAATCCGTCGGGTGCGATTTCCGAATGATTGAACTAAGGTAGGGGCGTCCCTTGAGACGACCGTCCGAGGCTCGGAGCGAAGCGGGCGTCCATAAAGAACGCCCCGACACCGGCCGCGCGAAAGCGCGCACGACCTTGGTACTTGTTACCGGGAGCTTGTTACTTCCGCGATCTAGCGGGCCGGGAGCACCTGCAGCATGCGCCAGGCGATGCCGGAGAACTCCGAGACGAGGTAGCGCGCGATGAGCGCACCCGAGGCGCCGAGCAGGCCGAGGCCGGCGAGGGAGCGCGCGGAGGCGCTGAGGATAAAGACATTCATCTTCGGCACCGTCCGGCCGAGGACGGCGAACGCCAGGGTCACGAGAAAGTTCATCGCGATGAACGGCGCCGCGATGCGCACGCCGAGCTCGAGCATGTGCCCGGTGAGGACGATCAGCGTGTCGCCCGCCGCTGAACCGAGGGAGGGATGCCCGGCGGCCGTCAGCTGGAAGCTCCGCGCCAGCGCTCCGAGCACGGCCTGATGTCCGCCGACGAGGAAGAACATCACGATCGCAAACGAGGAGAGCAGCGCCGCCAGCGGTTCGGAGGCCGGCTCGGGCGCACCCAGGCCGGGCGTCGCCGTCAGGCCGATCTCGGTGGAGATGATGCGGCCCGCCATTTCCACCGAGGAAAAGGCCAGACGGGCGATGAAACCGAGCAGGAGTCCAAGCAGCACTTCACCGCCGCTGCTCAGCAGGAGATCCGCCAAGGTCGAAGACACAGGCGCCGCCGGCACCATGCCGGTCAGCAGCGTCGCGAGGCAGACGCAGAGGCCGACGCGGACCATCACCGGAATCGGCCGCCCCGCGAGCACCGGCAACTGGAGGATCACGCCGAGCGAGCGCAAAAGCACCATCAGCCACGTCATGAGATAATCGAGCGTCATGACGGTTGGAACGACGAGCGCTGCATTGATCCAGAACCGACGATCAGAAGCCGCCGCGGTACAGTCAGTCCTCGGATCGTCCTCGGTTTTCCTCCTGTAGAAAACCGGATCGAAAGGTAGGGCGAACCGTCCCGGTGAGCCGCGGCTCGGCGGGGACGCCTCGCCC
>CALFNJ010000023.1 GCA_937902865.1 uncultured Opitutaceae bacterium | reverse complement strand
GCGCAGCGCGCCGCGGTCGCGCGAAAACTGCCTCCGGCGGCGAGGGCGGTGCTGGTGTTGATGATGCGATCGACGGTGGCCTTGCGGGAACCGGCGGGCTCGAGATTGATGGATTCAGCGGCGGTGGCGCTCATGGAGGGAGTGGAAGGGGGAGGAGTTGAGGCGTTGGACGCCTGGGATGACGATTGGTTCGCCGCATCGAGTGACTCGGCGAGCTTGCTACGCAGGCGGTCGGAGGTGGAGGCCTTCTTCGCCATAAATAAGTAGAACGAAAACTCCGGGAATTGGCGCATGCGTCAAGATTTTTTCCTGACGATGTGATTGTGGCGTCGTGGCTTACCCGGAATTTTCTAGGGGGAAATTCTATTGCCAACCCGGGTGACGGAGAGATTGAAATCTCCTCGCGCTTCGATCGCGGTCACGCGAGGGTGCGACGACCCGACCCATGGAATTTTTCCGCTTCCTCCAGCGCGAGTCCGGCCCTGCGGGGCGGCGCATCGCCATCGTCACCTTCCTCGGTGGCGCCGTGGCGGGGTTGATGATCACCATCATCCTGGGAGCGGCGGGCAAGACGAGCGACACGGCCGAATCGCTCCGCTACCTGCTGATGTTTCTCGTGGCCCTGGGCGCCATGATGACCGCCAAGCGCTACAGCCTGCGGCACACCGGGCGGCTGACCGAAGGGATCATCGAGCGCCTGCGGATGCGGGTTTCCGACAAGATCCGGCGGGCCGACCTCCTGTTCTTCGAGAACACCGGCGCGGCGCCGTTCATGACCCTCCTGACGAAGGAGGCGCAGACGATTTCCGGCACGGTTTCGATGGCGATCAACGCCTCGGCTGCAGCCGTGATGCTCACGGTGGCGTTCCTCTACATCGCCTTCCTCTCGATCCCGGCCTTTCTGCTCACGCTCGGCGCGATCGCGATCACGGTCCTGGCCTATCGCTGGAGCCTGCGGATCGCCGAGCCGCAGCTGAAGCAGACCCTCGAGATGGAGGTCGAGTTCTTCGGCCTCGTGGAGCACCTGCTCAACGGCTTCAAGGAGCTCAAGGTCGACATCCGCAAGAATCGCGACCTCCACGATAATTACCTGCAGCCGCTCGCGCGGCGGGTCACCGCGCTCAAGGTCGATACCAACGACAGCTTCGTCAACACGACCCTCATCACGCACTCGGCGTTCTACGGCCTGCTGGCGGTGATCATTTTCCTGCTGCCGCAGATGTCGAATTGCGAGCCGTCCGTGGTGATCAAGATCTCCACCGTCATCCTGTTCATCTTCGGCCCGCTGGCGGAGGTCGTCGGCGTCATCCCCTACATCGCCAAGGCCACCGCGGCCATCCGGGCGATCGAGGCGATCGAGCGGCGGCTCGACGAGGAGCTGAAGCATACGCCGCCGGTGAACTTCGCCCAGGATCCCCAGCCGTGGCCGATCCGGGAGATCGAGCTGCGCGACGTGGTGTTCGCCTACAAGAACGCGGATGGCTCGAAGGGTTATTCGGTCGGTCCGCTCAATCTCAAGATTCCCGCGGGCGAGATGCTGTTCATCATGGGCGGCAACGGCAGCGGCAAGTCGACGCTGATGAAGCTGCTCACCGGGCTCTATGTCCCGGATTCCGGCGGCATCTACGTCAACGGCGAGCGGCTGCTCCCGGCGCAGTACCACTATTACCGGAATCTGTTCTCGGTCGTGTTCACGGATTTCCACCTGTTCGACCGTCTCTACGGCCTGACGCAGATCGACGACGTGAAACTCCAGCGGCTGCTCCACGAGATGGAGCTCGAAGCGAAGACGAGCTACTACGAAGGCCGCTTCTCGACGCTGAACCTCTCCACCGGCCAGCGGAAGCGCCTCTCCCTGATCGTCGCGCTGCTCGACAACAAGCCGCTGCTCGTCTTCGACGAATGGGCCGCCGACCAGGACCCGGTGTTCCGCAAGCACTTCTACGAGGTGATCCTCGCCGAGCTGAAGAGCCAGGGGAAGACCATCATCGCGGCGACGCATGACGATCGGTACTTCTCGGTCGCCGACCGCGTCCTGAAAATGGAGGAAGGTCACTTCGCGCCCAATCCCGGCGTGAAATAGAGTTGTTCACCCAGCTCCTGTCGCGTTAACGCTTCTTTCCCGGCTTCCCCCTCCATGCCCGACTCCGCCGCGCCCGATCCCACGCCCGTTCCGCCGGGTGGCGTGCCGCCGCTGTCCGAAAGCCAGCCGGCCGGACCGTCCGCCGCGGCCGCGGGCACGGGTGCAGGTGCCGGTACGAGTGCGGGTGCAGGTGCAGGAACGACGGTGCCGTCGGCGACCGACAAGGAGCCGATCCCGCCGAAGGACCGTGCGCCCGACGATCCGCGCGGTGCGGAGCCGAAGCGGCCTGGCCTGTTCCGGCGGATGGGAACGAACGCCAAGGAGATCTGGGATGAGCACAAGGTGCTGTTCGTCATCCTCTTTTTCTTTTTCGCTTTCCTCGTCGCGTTCTTCTGGAACCGGATCTTCGTCAAGATCGACGCCGGTGAGGCGGGCGTGCTCTACCGCCTGTTCTCCGGCGGTACGGTGACGGACCGCCCGCCGTACGGCGAGGGTCTCCACGTCATCTTCCCCTGGAACAAGATGTTCATCTACAACGCCCGCGTGCAGCAGGTGGCGGATGAGTTCACCGTGCTCTCGCAGGACGGCCTGGCGATCCAGGTCGAAGTGTCCATCCGGTACCGCCCGCAGTACGAGTTCCTCGGCAAGCTCCACAAGGACGTCGGCTACGACTACGTCGACAAGGTCGTGAAGCCGGAAATCCAGGCGCAGTTCCGTTTCGTGCTCGGCCAGTACAAGCCGGAGGAAATCTACACCTCCCAGGGCTTCATCGTGCAGACCGTCGTGCAGGGCGCCATGGCCGAGATCAGCGAGCGCTACATCCTCCTCGATGACTTGCTGCTCAAGTCGGTCACGCTGCCGCGTCCCGTCGCCGAATCGATCGAGTCCAAGCTGCGGGCCCAGCAGCTCGCGCAGGAGTTCGATTACCGCCTGATGACGGAGACGAAGGAGGCGGAGCGGAAGAAGATCGAGGCCGAGGGTATCCGCAACTTCCAGGACACGATCACCGGCTCGGGCATTTCCGAGCAGTTCCTCCGCTTCAAGGGCATCGAGGCCACCCTCGAGCTGGCCAAGTCGCCGAACTCGAAGATCGTCATCATCGGCGGCGGCGACGACAAGCTGCCTCTGATCCTCGACGGCAGCACGCGCAGCGATACGCTGACGATTCCCGGCTCGACCACCACCACGCCTGCGCCCGCCCCCGCGCCGCGCACCCCCGTCTCCGGCCCGCCCCGCCGCTGAGCGAGTTTTAAGCGCAAAGACGCAAAGACGCGAAGGCCGGAGCGTCTGCTGATGTCAGTCGCCCACCTTTGCGCCTTCGCGTCTTTGCGCTTCCCCATCCGAAAATAGGGACGTACCGCCGGCTCGTCCGCTCCGAGGCTAGGGCGGATTATCCCTAATCCGCCGCCGCGTCGCCCACCAGCGATGCCCTCGGCAATCCGCTTGACGCCGACCCGTAGAGCCAACCGCTTCCGCTGGCGCGGACAATTAATTCAGAAGCCATGAAGCCAGGAAGGGAAGCCTCGAACTCCGATTCCTGGCTTCATGGCTTCCGAATTAACCGGATCGGCTGCCGAAAAATCCCGATCTCTGCGCCTCCGCGTCTCCGTGCGAGACCTTCCGATAGCCGTCTCGATTTCCGAAATCGAAAATCGAAAATCCAAAATCGAAAATTCCGTCATCCCATGCTCGGAGCCCGCAGCAAAACCGACGGAGGCGGATTCGTGGGTACCGGCATGGCCGGGTTCGCAGTCCCGGTCGCGGGCGCCGGCGCGCCGGGAATCGTCAGGGGATCGATCTGCACCGGCGGCGCGCTTTTCACCTGGGCCCACACGCGCTGATACACGTCGTCGCTCGCGATGACGTCATCGAGGGTGAAGTTGTTCTTCGCGCCCTCCGGATGCTCGAAGAAGGAGGGACCGTTCAGGACGAACCGGTCGACCAGCGGCCGCGAGCGCGGAACCGTCGTGGCATAGAGCGAGTAGTTCGTCACCTGCGCCGCCACCTTCGGATTGAGGAGATAGTTCACGAACATCTCCGCTTCCTCCTGGTTCTCGGCCGCCTGCGGAACCGCGAAACAGTCGCGGAAAATGATCGCGCCTTCCCGCGGCAGCGAGATGCGCACGGCCCGGTTGGCGGGAATGTTGTCGTCGCGGTCGCCCATCATCGCCCGGGTCACGTCACCGGTCCAGGCCATCGCGAGGTCGACGCTGTTGTTCGCCAGCAGCTTCGCGACATTGTCGCTTTCGAAATAGGTGATGTTCTTGCGCAGCTTCATCAGCACCTCGCCGGCCTGCTCGATGTCGGCGACGC
>CALFNJ010000022.1 GCA_937902865.1 uncultured Opitutaceae bacterium | reverse complement strand
AATCCGCAGACCAACGCTTGGGTGGTGGACAACAACCAGTTCTCCGAAGGTGCGATTCAGGAAGGCTCCGGCGGCAACGCCGCTTCGCAGAACATGATCAAGACCCGCGGCATCATGCTCCAGAGCACGATGATTGATGATCGGATCGTCTTCACCGGCGGCCGTCGCCACGACGACAACTACGTCCGCTTCGCCCGCAACGCGGTGCTCCTTCCGAACGGCTATTCGTTCGACTATAACGCGATGAATGGCTGGGTTTCCGACACCAGCGCCATCGGTCTTTCGGACGGCGACGGCCTCTGGAATTACCGCCAAGGTGATACCAATCAGAAGGGTGTTGTCCTCAAGCCGTTCCGTGGCTGGCCCGCGCTCGACCGAGTCGCCAACTCCGGCGGTGCCGCAGGTTTCTTTGCCGGCATGCTGACCGGGCTGAATATCAACTATAACAAGTCCGACAGCTTCCTGCCGGAAGTTCCCGCGGTGAGCGTCAACCTCGAGCAGCTGCCGAACCCGACCTCCGAAGGTAAGGACTACGGCTTCTCGCTCTCGTTCTGGAACAACAAGGTCGTGCTTCGGGCGAACCGCTGGGTGAACAAGTCCATCAACACGCGCGCCGGCCAGTTCGGCACGTTCGGCCAGCGCGTGCTGCGCCTGGACTTCGAAAACTTCGCGGGCAACAACGACAACTTCAGCCTCCAGAAGCAGGCCCGTCTCTGGGTCGCGGCGGCCAATCCGGCCTTCACTCCCGCCCAGGTGGACACGGCGGTGTTCGCTCTCATGGGCGTCACGCCGGAGCAGGCCTTCGCGCTCAACAACAGCACCATCGGCGAGACGCAGGATCAGACCGGCAAGGGCGACGAGCTCGAGATCAACTTCAACCCCGACAACTTCTGGACGTTCAAGATGAATGTCTCGAAGACGGAGTCGATTGACGCGAACGTCGCGCCCCACATCCCGGGCTGGATCGTGCAGCGCCAGCCGGTTTGGAATTCGATCATCGATCCGCGCTCCGGCACGCCGTGGTTTACCACGCTGTACAATGCGACGGGCCCGGTGACCACGGGTGGCTCCAATGCCGCGAACTTCCTCCAGGGTAATGTCGTGTCGGGCGTGCAGCTCGGCCAGGCCACCCAGGGCAAGAGCCGGCCGGAGATCCGCAAGTGGCACATCAACCTCGCCTCCAGCGTTCGTCTCGGAAAGTACTTCGAGAACCGCTACCTGAAGAACGTCACGGTGGGTGGCGGCATTCGCTACGAGAGCAAGATCGGCATCGGTTACTACGGTATCCCGGTGGGCGGCGACATCGCGGCAGCCACCGCTTTTGACGCGAACCGGCCGGTCTACGACAAGGCCAACACCTACGTCGACGCGTTCGTTTCGTACAACATGCGGATGTTCCACGACAAGGTGCGCGCCCGCTTCCAGCTGAACGGTCGCAACCTCCAGGACTCGAACACCCGCTTGGCGCCTGTCTCGGCCTATGCCGACGGTTCGCCGAACACGTTCCGCATCGTCGATCCCCGGACCTTCGTCCTGACGGCGAGCTTCGATCTCTGATCGACGGCGCGCGGCCGCGCGTCATCGGTCGGTTTACCCCAAAAAAACTCCCCGGTCGAAAGGCCGGGGAGTTTTTCTGTTTTCCGGGGTGACGAAGCGTTGATCTCGAGCGGAAACGCGGTTGGCTTCCCGCGTTCCCATGCCTGTCCGATACCCCGCCAACACGCTCATCGCCTTCGCCTGCACGTTGCTGGAGCGAACGGGGATGGAAGCGGACAAGGCTGCCGCCGTGGCGGAGATCCTGGTTGAAGGCGATCTGCTGGGGCACACCACGCATGGGCTCCAGTTGCTCGCTCCTTATCTGTCGGACCTGGCGAAAGGCGCCATGCGAGGAACCGGCATGCCCGAGGTGCTGGCGGATTTTCCCGCGGCAGTCACGTGGGACGGTCGGCGTCTGCCCGGACCGTGGCTGACGGTGCGCGCGATCGATCTCGCCGTGACGCGAGCGAAGGTGAATGGCGCGGCCACCGTGGTGATTCGCCGCAGCCATCACATCGGCTGCCTGGCCGCCTATCTCAAGCGCGTCACGGATCAGGGATTGATGGTGCTGTTGAGCTGCTCCGACCCAGGCATGGGCAGCGTGGCGCCGCATGGTGGACGGCAAGGCGTGATGACGCCCAATCCGCTCGCGGCCGCCTGGCCGACCGAGGGCGATCCGGTCATGCTGGATGTGTCGATGTCGGTCACCACGAACGGACTGGTTAATCGCCGCCGCCGGGAGGGCGGCCGCTTGCCTGGCCGGTGGCTGGTCGACGCCGAGGGGCAGCCGACGGATGATCCCGAGGTCATGTTCTCCGAGCCTCCGGGAGCTTTGCTGCCGATCGGCGGCCTCGATCACGGGCACAAGGGTTACGCGCTTGGTCTGCTGGTGGAGACGCTGACGAGCGGCCTGGCGGGCCACGGACGGGCGGATCCGAAGGAAGGCTGGGGCGCGAGTGTCATCGTGCAGGTGTACGATCCGGCGTTGTTCGGCGGGAAAGACGATTTTCTCCAACAGACCTCGCACCTTGCCGCGGCCTGCCGAGCGGTGCTGCCGCGCGAAGGCTTTGAACGCGTGCGGTTGCCTGGGGAAAGCGGGCTGCGCCGCCGCGAAGCCCAACTTGCGCAGGGCATCGAGCTCTATGCGGGAATTCTTTCCGCGCTCGAACCGTGGGCGGCGAAGCTGGGCGTGGCTTTGCCCGTAGCCATTGCCTGAACGAGTCGGCGATCTCCGGCTTCACGTGCTCACCCGTCGCGCTGGCTCAGGAGGGTCGGACCATTTCGGGGCGGCGAACCGGACGCAGCGTCGTCCCTTTCACCCACTGTCCGGGAGTGAGCGTAGTGTGACGAACGGCGGGGATGCCGTATTCGTTGCTGTTAATCTTCTCCACCAGCATCTGCACGGCCTTGGCGCCGATATTGGTGGGATTCTGGAAGATTCCGCTGATGACGCGATTGGGCTCCAGCGTGTTGATGTTCACCAACTGGAGATCGCGGCCGATCCGGATGCGCTGCGCGGCACACCAGGCCGCGAGCGGATAATAGAAAAGATTCGACGTCACGATCACGTTGGGACGGTACCGCCGCTGCCAGCGGTGAAACATGTCGCTGTTCCAGTGCGCCTGGATCAGCGGAGGGATGGGGGCGAAAAAATTGTCCGAAGTCTGCTCCGCCCAGTACGCGGCGCGGTTCAACCCTTCGGTCCTCTGGTCGCCGACCGCGAACAACGTGAGGCCCACCCGCCGGTGACCGCAGCGACGGCATTCGGCCATGGTCTGGCGCATGCCGCGGTAGCTGTCGTAAACCACGCGGTCGAATTCCGGGTGAGTGAAGGTGTATTCGACGACCACGGTGCAGAAGCGCCGCCAGTTGAGGGTGAAGTTGCCGAGGCCTTCCGGCAGGGCTCCAATGATGATGCCCGGGATGTTTCGGGTCTCGATGATCTCATCGAGCCGCCGGCTGCTGAGATTCGGGCCGAGTGAAAACATCTCCAGGCGATAGCCCAGTTTCTCGGCCCGGGCCTTTGCTCCTTCGAAATACATCTGGGAGGAGAGGGTCATCGACGGCGACCGCGCTCCCGGTTCGACCGGCGGAAGGGGATGCGCCGGCGCGGTCGACACGAAAGCGATGGTCGCGTCGAAACGCGGCTCGCGGCGGCGGCGGCGGAGCGCGACCAAAGCCGAGACCAGCGGGTGGGGGCGATAGCCGAGCTTGTCGGCCAGCGCCTGGATCCGCTGACGAGTGGCGGCGGGAATGGACCGGTCGCGGCGCAGCGCGCGGGAAACGGTCGACTGGTGCACGCCGGCGACGCGGGCCAGCTGGCTCATGGAAGGCGGGGTGGGGTCCCGGGGCAGGGGCATGTTTTACGCATTGATATGCGTAACCTGTCGTTTGCAAGCGTCATTGCCGGACACGAGCGTTGCTCGGTGTGACCGTACCCCTGCCGGTCCGTGGTTTTCTTCCCATTTCCCTATGAACTCTTTGTTGCACGCGCGTGGTCCTGCCTTTGATCAGCTCACCTTTGTATCGGCCTTTTGGCGCGGCAGCCGGCCGGTGGTTTTTGTTTCATCGGCAGATTGGGATCCCGATCCAGATCCATGCCCGCCCCCGCCTTTCCCGGTGTAGTCCCCGGGGTGTAGTATAAATAGGGAATTCCCCAGCCGAAGGGCTGGGGAATTTTTTTGCACGGCGCGCGAGCGTCGCGATTTTGCCCAATTTGAGCCGGCCTTCCGCCGCCAATTTTCGCGCCTGACTTTTGCCGCGTAGCCCGGCACAACGGCTCTCTTTCCCATGACATCGAAACAACTGCGCCGCGCCGTCGAGGCGCTCGACTCCTTCGCCATCGAAACGCCCTCCTGGGGCTTCGCCGACACGGGCACCCGTTTTGGCAAGTTCTTCCAGGACGCCGCGGCCATCGATCTCAATGACAAGCTGGCCGACGCCGGCCACGTCAACGCGCTGACCGGCTGCTGCCCGACGGTCGCCGTGCATGTCCTCTGGGATTTCAAGCCCGGCCAGGATCCGAAGGCCGTCGCGCGCCTCGCTCGCAAGCACGGGGTGAAGATCGGCTCGATCAACCCCAACCTCTTCCAGGACCAGTGCTACAAGTGGGGCTCCTTCAGCCACAATGACGCCGCCGTCCGCCAGCACGCGCTCCAGCACTGCTTCGATTCCATCGCGATCGGCAAGGCCGTGGGCAGCGAGTATGTCTCGATGTGGTTCGCCGACGGCACCAATTATCCGGGCCAGGGCGACCTGCGCGCCCGCAAGCACTGGTTCGAGGAGTGCCTCAAGGCCCTTCACCAGAAGCTCGGTCCGAAGCAGACCCTCTTGGTCGAGTACAAGCCGTTCGAGCCCGCGTTCTACGCGACGGACATCGCCGACTGGGGCATGGCCTACGTGCACGCCAAGAAGGCCGGCAAGCGCGCGAAGGTGCTGGTCGACACCGGTCACCATTACGCCGCGCAGAACATCGAGCAGATCGTGGCCTTCCTCCTCGACGAGGAAATGCTCGGCGGCTTCCACTTCAACGACCGCCGCTACGCCGACGACGATCTGACGCTCGGTTCGATCGATCCGTATCAGATCTTCCGCATCTTCCACGAAATCCACTCGTTCGCGACCGAGCGCCGCGCGCCGGAGATCGCCTACATGATCGACCAGTCGCACAACGAGAAGCCGAAGATCGAGGCGACGATTCAGACGGTGGTCATGGCCCAGGAACTTTACGCGAAGGCCGCCCTCGTCGATCACGACGCTCTGCGCAAGGCGCAGGCGAAGAATAATGTCGTGGACGCCGAGCTCACGCTGAAGCGCGCGTTTTTCACCGATGTCTCGCCGGCGCTGCAGGCCTGGCGCAAGGCGAACAAGCTGCCCGCCGATCCGCTCGCGGCTCATCGCACCAGCGGTTACGAGCGCGCCGCCGCCGCCGATCGCCGCCGTCGCCGCAAGGAGCTCGGTCTCAAGCAGGGCGGCAGTTACGCCTGAGCCTGCTCTTCGTCTTCAGTTCAAACCGCCGCCGCGAGGCGGCGGTTTCTTTTTCCCCACCCCTCTTCCGTCGGCACGATGAACCATCGCATTCTCGGTCGCACCGGCCTTCGCGTTTCCGAAATCGGCTTTGGCGCGTGGGCCATCGGTGGCCAGCAGGAGGGCGCCCGCCGGTCGTACGGTCCGACCGATGACCGGGTCTCGCTCGCGGCGCTCGAGCGGGCGTGGGAACTCGGCGGCAACTTCATCGACACCGCGGACGCCTACGGTGTGGGACACAGCGAGACACTCATCGGCCAGTTTCTCGCCGGCCGCCGCGATCGTGTGATCGTCGCGACGAAGTTCGGGCACTTTCCTTTTGCCGATCCGGCCCGCCGGATTCCGACGCCTGACAATATCCGTTTCTGCCTCGAGGAAAGCCTGCGGCGACTCGGCACGGATTACATCGATCTCTATCAGTGCCATGAATGTCCGCTGGTCACGGCTCAGGCCTACGACGTGCCGGGCACCATGGAAAAACTTCGAGCCGAGGGAAAAATCCGGCATGCCGGGATCTCGGTTTATGGCGCCAATCAAATCCGCCAGGTTGCACGTGGCGACTTCGGAACTGTTTTTGCGACGATCCAGGAGAGCTACAACGTGACCACGCGGCTTTTCCGTGCGGCGCTGCATGAAGCCGCCGCTGCCGGCCTCGGCGTCATCGTGCGTGAGCCGCTGGGGAATGGTTTGCTCTCCGGCCGGTGGACCGGCCGCGAGGATTGGGATGCCAGGCATGCCCGCGGCATTCGTGCGTCCGATCAGACCGCGATGCGCGTGGAATTTGCCCGCCGGGTCGGGGAATTCCTGCCCGGTCCACGCCGGTCCCTCGTGCAGGCGCTCATCCGCTTTTCCCTGCAGGATGTGCCGGCTTCCGTCGTGATTCCCGGCTGCAAGACACCCGTGCAGGTGGAGGAAAATTTCGGCGCTACCGACTCGCCGCCGTTATCCGCATCGGACCTCGCCGCCGTGCACCAGGTACATGCCGAGCTGTTGCGGACCTTCGGGCATATCCATCCCTATGCAATGGACAGCGCGCTGGGACTGGAGTGAGGCCCCGCGGAGGGAAGTAACAAATATCAGGTAACAAGGACCAAGTTTGTCCGGCGCTTTGCGCGCCGTTTCTGATCCTGCGGGAACTCGTGCCTTTCGTTTCCGCCTCCGACGCCTGAACCCTTGGTACTTGTTACCTGGTTCTTGTTACTTCGGTCTCTGCCTCGAGACCGTTTAGACCCCGAAAACTCCACCGTTGATGTCGAGCGTCGCGCCGGTGATGAAACCGTCGAACTCACTCGCCAGATAGACCGCGGCGCGGGCGACGTCGTCCGGATTGCCGGCGCGGCCGAGGGGAATTCCCGCGATGATGCTCTTCTGTGCCTCCGGGGCCGTATGGGTCGCGTGGAAGGCGGTGCCGAGAATCAGTCCGGGCGTCAGGGCATTGACCCGCACGCCCTGCGGCCCGAGTTCGCGGGCCAGCCCGCGGGTCATCGTGAGGAGAGCACCCTTGGCGGTGGCGTAGGCGATTGAACCCGGACCGCCGCCATTGCGACCGGCGAGCGACGAGAGATTCACGATGCTCGCGCCGCCGGCTTTTTTCGCGGCGGCGATCAGATGCGGCGTCGCCGCCCGCGTGACCCGGCGCACGCTGCCGACATTGAGCGACATCGTGCCGGCCCAGAAATTGTCGTCGGAATCGGCCATGCTTCGCCGCGCGAGCATCGTGCCCGCGTTGTTGATCAGGATGTCGAGGCCCCCGAGGAACTTCACGGCTTGGGCGACGAGCGCATTGCTGGCTTCGCTCGTCGTGAGATCGGCCGCGGCGGAGCCGCAGCGACGGCCGAGCGCTTTGGCCTCTTTCGTCAGGGCACGGGCGGCGGCGGCATTGGTGTGGTAATGGACGAAGACCTCGCAGCCGGCCGCGAGCAGCTGGCGGCTGATGGCGAGACCGATGCCTTGGGCGCCGGCGGTGACCAGGACGCGTTTACCGAGAAGTTTGCTCATGGGCGGAAAGGGAGAACGGGAGGATGATCGCGAACGTTGTGGGGAAAAAGGGAAGGCTTGGTTCGGTCAGTCGCTGCGTTGCGCGGACAGTGCCGGCGCCGCCGGGCCGCGGTAGTCGACCCGATACAGCTGCCAGGAATTCCAGATGTTGTGCCAGATGACGTAAAAGGTCGGACCGAGCGCCACGAGCGGGCTCGCGTACATGAGCGCAAGGTAGACGGTGAAGACGGTGTTTTTCTGGCCGAGCGACTGGCTGGCCTCGCGATGAAATTCCTTGCCGCCGATGAACCACCCGAGCGCGAAGTTCAGCACGCTGACAAAGGCGGTGAGGGCGGCGATCTGCAGGACCTGATGATGGGCCACGTCCGATTGATGACGGATGAAATCGGAGGCGTTCGCGGTCACCAGGAACATCATCATCACCCAGGCGCCGAAGCTCACGTTGCGCAGCCGTGGCGGCCACACGGTGACTCCCGGCCAGACGAGACGGAGCAACTGCGCCGCGATCATCGGCGCGAAAACGACCAGCCCGACGCTGCCCGACACCTGCGCGAAGGCCTCCGGGGTGGGGCGGCCGAGCACGAGGGGAAGCAGCACCGGCATGAGCACGGCGATCACCACGTTGGTGAGGACGAAGGAAGCGACGACGTACTCCACCTGGCCGTGAAGAAAACTCATGATCACGGGCGCCGCCGACGCCGTCGGGGTGATCCCGCCGAAGAAGGCGGCGAGGGCGACATCTTTTCCGCCGACCCATTTGCCGAGCTGCCAGGCGAAGAAGCCCATGGCGATGTTCACCCCGAGGAGGATGAAATGGCTGCGTCGGAGCGAGGAGCGCGACATCCGCGTCTGCAGGAAGACCAGGAACAACTGTCCCATGATCAGCCAGCGCACGAGCCAGATGAAGACGTGCGCCTGCGGCAGCAGCGCGCCGAGCACGATGGCGATCAGGATGGCGCCGGTGCGGGTGAAAGCGGGATTCAAGCGGGGTATGGCGGCCGAGAAGAACCGTCCGATCGCGGCATGGCAATGATGGGAAGGCCGAAAAGTAGCGAGTAGCGGGTAGTTGGTAGCGAGTAGAAGCCAAGCCGGCGCGGGCGAGAACCATGGGAGATTTCTCAACAATGAGACGCCAACGAAAGGTTCAGCGGATGCTCGCTACTCGCTACTCACTACCCGCTACTTTCCCGATCCCATCTTTCGACTGGCGAAGTGAGTCACCTCCACGCACGCTGTTCGTCAGTTCTGTCTGCGTTACCCACCCCTGAAGCTGTCCCCGGATTTCCATGAAATTACCCTTCCTGATTGTCGCGTGCCTGGCGCTGAGCGGCTGTTTCCTGCAGCCGGGCAAGTTCGATTCGACGCTCGACTTGCGCAAGGACGGATCGTTCACGTTTGCCTACAAGGGCCAAATCTACTTGCTGGCGTTGAGCAAGATCGCCGACATGGCCAGCAAGCAGGAGTCCGACGGTGAAAAGTTCGTCCAGCAGACATGCGAGGATGAAGACTTCAAGGAACGGACCTGCACGGCCGACGAGATCGCCGAGCAGAAGCGGTCCTGGGACGAAGAGAGGCAGAAGAAGAAGCAGGAAGACCAGAAGAACGCCGAGATGATGCGCGCCATGCTCGGCGGCATCGACCCGGCGGATCCCGCCGCCGCCAAGGAGCTGGCGGACCGGTTGCGAAAGCAGGCAGGCTGGCGCTCGGTGACTTATGTCGGAGACGGGTTGTTCGAAGTGGATTTCTCGCTGTCGAGCAAGCTGACGCATGACTTCGTCTTCCCGACCATCGAGCGCTTCCCGATGGCGGATGCGTTCGTTCTCACCAACCGCCGCGCGGACGGCGCGGTTCGGGTCGAGGCGCCCGCATTCACCGCGCAGAGCGCGATCAATCCGATGCGCGTACCCGCCGGCGTCTCGCGCACGAAGGCGCGCGCCGCCTCCTGAGCGGCGATCGAACGCGTCGGGGCAACGTCGGTCGAAGCCATCGACCCCGAAGTATCGACGCAGATGAAGACGACGCCGTCCTTGACGGCGACGGGCAGCATTGCCGCCGGCCCCGCAAATGCGACGGCAAGCGAGACGAGCGCGAGCGCGAAGACGCCGAAGAGCGTTCC
>CALFNJ010000021.1 GCA_937902865.1 uncultured Opitutaceae bacterium | reverse complement strand
GGGCGAGCACGCGCCGCGCGCAGGGCAGCACCTTGCGGAAGGCCTGTTCGGCCGTGTCGCGCGGTCCGATCTCGACACCTTCCTGGTCGACGACCGCGCCGGCGTCCGGTGCCTTGACCATGCGGTGCAGCGTCATGCCGAGACGCGGCTCGCCATGGAGGACGGCCCAGTTGATCGGCGCCCGGCCGCGGTATTTCGGCAGCAGCGAGCCGTGCATGTTCCAGGCACCGAGCGGAGGCATCGCCAAAATTTTCGTCCCAATCATGTGACGGTAATAAACCGACAGGATGAGATCCGGCTTCAGTCCCGCGATGCGCTCCCGCCACTCCGGCGTGTTCACGCTCTCGGGCGTGAACACCGGAATCCCCTTCTCCTTCGCCGCCAGCGCCGGCGTCTTGAACCAGATCTTTTCGTGCGGGTTGTCCTCGTGCGTGATCAGCGCCACGACGTTGTCACCGCGCTCGAGCAGCAGCGAGAGGCACTCGTAACCCACCTCGCTATAACCGAAGAAAAGAATCCGGGGCTTGGACGACATGATTGATCACCACGAAATACACGAACCACACGAAAACCAGAACAGAGCGCTCAAGGTTATCCCACTTTCGTGTAGTTCGTGTATTTCGTGGTTAAATCCTCCGGCGGCCCGTTCCTGATTTCCTGAGTTCCAGATAACGATCCGGATCGATCAGGAAGTGGTTTCGAACATTTCCTTCACGTGGTACCGCTGCCGCGCCCGGACCACGTTGTAGGTACGGCCGACATATTCACCGATCAGGCCGATGCCGACCATCGCCACGCTGAGGAGGAAGAAGAGGATGCCGAACAGGGTGAAGATGCCTTCCGCCTCCGCGCCGAGGACGACGCGGCGATAGGCGAGCACCAGCACGAGCAGCAGGCTGCCCGCGGAGCACGCGCCGGCGAACATCGTGAAGATCTGCAGCGGCGCCAGGGAAAAGCCGGTGATCAGGTCGAAGTTCAGGCGGATCAGCTGGTAAAACGAGTAGTTCGACACGCCCGCGTGCCGCTCCTCGTGCTTCACACCCACTTCGCCCGGCTTGCCCGCGAAGCTGTAGGCCAGCGCCGGGATGAAGGTGTTGATCGCCCCGCTCCGCACGATCGCGTCGATCACCGGCCGGCGGTACGCGCGCAACATGCAGCCCTGATCCGTCATCTCGATGCTCGTGGTCTTTTCCCGGACGAAATTGATCAGCTTCGACGCATAGGTGCGGAAGAACGAGTCCTGCCGGTTTAGCCGATAGCCGCCGACGTAATCGTACCCGGCGTCGATCATCTCGAGCAGCTTCGGAATCTCCTCCGGCGGATTCTGCAGATCCGCGTCGAGCGTGACGATCACGTCGCCCCGCACGCGCTCGAACGCCGCCATGATCGCCATGTGCTGGCCGTAGTTCGCGTTGAAATCGATCACCCGCGTCACGTCCGGCCGCGCCGCGTGCTGCGCCTTGAGCAATTCGATCGAGCGGTCATGCGAGCCGTCGTTCGTGAACACGATCTCGTACCGCCGCCCAAGCTGGTCGAGCACCGGATAAAGCCGCGTGAACAGCGTCGGCAGGTTCAACTCCTCGTTGTAGACGGGAATGACGATGGACAGCGCGACGGTGGAAGCGGAAGCGGACATGGAAGTGTGGAAAACGGCTTAAGCGGATAAACGCGGGGTTGAAATCACAAACGCCAGAACCCAAACGCCAAAAAATCCGACAAACGATCAAAAGCAGCTAACGATTCACGCCCTGGTAAAATGGCGTTTTCTCTGTGTCTCCGTGCCTCTGTGGTGAAATCCGGGGCTCGAATGCATGCCGCGAAATCCCATCGGCGACAGCGGGATTTCTTTGGCGTTTGAACTTCTGGAATTTGGGATTTCGCCCTCCGGGGCGTGGGTTGAAATCACAAACGCCAGGGTTCAAACGCCAAAGAAAATCCAAAACTCAGCCATTCATAAAACCTGCCAATTCGGTCCTCCAGGCTTTGAAATTTCAAAAGTTTCCTCCCTTGAACTTTCTTTGGCGTTTGGACCTTTGGCGTTTGGAATTTCCGCCGTCCAGCGGCGTTAACCCTTCTGATTCGCCGTGAGCACCTTCACCAGCTCCTTCACCACTCGGTCCACATCAGCGGCCGTCATTGCCGGAAAGAGCGGCAGCGTCAGGATGTTGCGGCCGGCGTATTCCGCGTGCGGGAAGTCGCCGTCCTTCCAACCGAGGCGACGGTAGAGCGCGAAGCGGTGGATCGCCGGATAGTGCACGCCGGTGCCGATGCCCGCTTCCTGCAGCTTCGCCATCACGCCGGCGCGGTTCAGCGTCAGCTTTTCCTCGGGGAGGATCACCTGGAACATGTGCCAGTTGCTCTGCGTGAAATCCGGCACCGGCAGCCGCAGCCCGAGCGCGCGATGAGCCGGCGTGTCGAGCTGTTCGAAATAATTCCGGGCCAGCGCGCGTCGGCGGGAGGTGAATTCGTCGAGATGCGGCAGTTGTCCGAGCCCCACCCGCGCGGCGACGTCGGTCAGGTTGAATTTTCCGCCCGCGAGTTCGACTTCCATGCCGTCCAAGCCGGAACGCACCACGCCCTGCAGCCGGTACTGCTCCGCGAGCTTCGCCTCGCGTTCGTCGTTCATGACGAGGCAGCCGCCTTCGATCGTCGTGATGTTCTTGTTCGCGTGAAAGCTGAACGAGACGAAATCGCCGAACGCGCCGATCCGCCTGCCCTTCCAGGTCGTGCCGAAGGATTGCGCCGCGTCCTCCACCACCCGCAGGCGGTGCTTCTGCGCGAGCGCGTAGAGCCGATCGCGATCCACCGGCAGGCCCGACAAATCCACCGGGATGATCGCTCGCGTCGCCGGCGTGATCGCCGCCTCGGCGCGAGCCAGGTCGATGTTCCGCGTCACCGGGTCGATGTCCACGAACACGGGCTTCGCGCCGACCGCGAGGACAACGTTGCTCGTCGCGACCCACGACAGCGGCGTGGTGATCACTTCATGTCCCGGGCCGATCCCGGCCAGACGCAGCGCGATCTCCATCGTGCAGGTGCCGGAATTGAACGCCCGCACCGGACGGCCGCCGCAGTACTCCGATAGCTTGGCCTCGAAGGCCTTCACCTGCGGGCCGGACGTGATCCAGCCGGAGCGGAGCACTTCGGTCACGCCGGCGATGGTGGCGTCGTCGATCGTCGGACGTGTGAACGGAAGGAAATCGGAAGCAGGCGCAGCGGACATGTCGGTCGGTCAGATCAGGGTTGATTGCTGAAAAGCGTGTGATCGCGCGACTCGGCGAGCAAATGATAATGAAATGACGGATCGCCGAAGAGCTGCGTCAGATCCTTTTTCCGCGCGACCGCGAAGACTCGTCCCGATCCGTCCCAGAGTTGGCGGAAGGCGGGCTCATCCATGAAGCGTCCGCTCGCCCGCGCCGCCGCGTCCTCCTCGAGCTCCAGTTCGCCCTTGAACGCCACAACATCCACGAGCCGTTCGGCGTAGAACGTGAAGTCGTGGAAGAACTCATGATAATGCAGCACCCGGTCGCCGGGTCGCGCATGCGTCTTCACGTAGAGCGCGAGTTCCTTCGTGCTGGGCTTGTTGATATCCGGCGCTGCGAACTGCAGCCCGCCGAAGAACAGCACCATCGTCGCCGCCATCGCCATGACCGTCGCGCGGGCGCCGCGAACCTTTGCCGACCAGAGCACGATCACCCCGCCGACGAGCAGCACCACGGCCATCGCGATCGCCGGCAACTTCAGCGCCGCCGCCTGCGCGGGATCCATCCGCACCAGCTTCAGAGGCGAGACGACTATCACCAGCGCCACCGCGAGCAGACCGCAGACGAAAGTGAACACCCGCGCCCCGCCGCGCAGCGCCGCCGCGTCGCCGGCCCGGAGTTTTTCCGCGAGCCACGCGCCGATCAGCACGGCGAATGCCGGCCAGATCGGGAGGATGTAGGGGATCAGCTTCGACTGCGACTTGGTGAAGAAGAGGAAGATGAACGCCGCCCACGTGACGAAGAACCAGGCCCGCGCGTTCCGATCCCGCGCCGCCCAGCCGCCGCGCAAACCGTCACGCAACGCCGGCCAGAGAAAACCGATCCACGGGATCATTCCCGCGATCACCACCCCAATATAGTAATACCAGCCGCCCGGCCGCGCCGCCGCCGGCGTGAAGAAGCGCTCGAAATGCTCGTAGACGAAATACCGGTGCACCCAGGTCTCGTTGCGCTGCGCCGCCAGAATGTGCCAGGGCGCCGCGATCGCGAGAAACAGCAGCACGCCCGTCGGCAGGTAAAGCGGCAGCAGCCGTTTCCACTGGTTGAAGATCAGCAGCCAGAGAAACATCACTGCGCCCGGGATCAGCACACCGATCAGTCCTTTGGTCAGGGTCGCCAGCGCCGCCGCGATATAGAGTCCGTGGAAAAGCCAGCACCGCGTCCGGCCCGTCGCCTCCACCCCGAGGATGAAGCAGAACAGCGTCGCGGCCATCAGCACCGACACCGGCATGTCGAGGATCATGATGTGCCCGATCGCGAAATAGAGCAGCGAGGTCCCGAGCACGATGGCCGCGAGCAACCCGGCGGTCCGGCCATGCAACCGCCGCGCCGCCGCATACGTGAGCAGCACGCCCGCGAGTGCGAACAGCGCCGGCACCGAGCGCAGCGACCATTCGCTCGGCCCGAAGAACTTCTGCATCGTCGCTCCCGCCCAGTAGACCAGCGGCGGCTTCTCGAAATAGTTCACGCCATCGAGCCGCGGCGTCACCCAGTCGCCCGTCGCCAGCATCTCGCGCGGGATCTCCGCGTTGCGGCCGTCATCCCCGCCGCTGATCGGATAACTCCCGAGCCGGAAGCCGAAGAGCAGCGCGAACGCCAGCGCCAGCCAGAGCAAGTCCCGGCGCCAGGAGCCGCTGCCTTCGCTTGCAGAAAAGGCGGCCGACGAAGGATTGGCGGATTCCATGCGGGATTTTTCCAAGCCTCGCCGCGAGCCCGCAGCCGAGGCGAGCCTTAATCGGCCAGCCCAAACCGAAGCATTAAGCGCCAAGACGCGAAGGCGCAAAGATTCATGGATGAGCGGCCCGCTCGTGAATCTTCGCGCCTTCGCGTCTTTGCGCTTTGATCGAAACCCCTGGACGCTGCAGCGATTTCGGCCGCGATCCAACGTTCAACATCCAACGCTCAACGTTGAACGTTCAACGAGCGGACTTCGAACCATTGGAATTCAGAAGCCACGAAGCCATGCCCTTTTCCTGGTTTCCTGGCTTCCGAATTCACCAGATCGGTTATGCCGGCCCAATTGACGTTACAAACATCCCCCTGTCATTCGGGCCAAATCCGATCCTTGAACGTTCAACGTTGAACGTTGGATGTTGAACGTTACGACGCGTCGCGCGTCATGCCGCGCCGCGTTCACGCGGCGATCGCGCTCAGGCAGCGCACCGCGAGTTCGCGCAGCACTTCCTCCTGCTCGGCAGGCCGGCGGACGATTTCCTCGAAAGCGACGATGAAGTCCTGCTGGTTGTCGATCAGCCGGCGCAGCGTCGGCAGCTTGGCGTTGCCCGCGAGCTTGCCGACATACCACGCGTTCTGGGTGAACAGATTGTACGAGCTCTTCTCCGACGCGCCCGTGAAGCGCGCCGCATACGTGCTCGCGGCCTTGGACAGGCCGTCGAGTCCGCGCGGCCCGAGCCGGGCGTCGCCCGCATCGACCAGCGCGCGCACCTGCAGCAGGATGCGGTTGCGGTTCTGCAGCGCGCTGATGATCGGACGCGCATCGCCGCCCGCGAAAAAATGCCGGTGCAGCGCCGCGAAGGTCCACTTCAGGTCGCCGCTGAAAAACGCCTCCGCCGCCTCGAAGAAATCGCCCTCCGCCACATTGGGCGTGAGCTCCGCCACGTGCGCCTCCTCGATGCGGACCGCCCCGCCTTCCGTCGTAGGGGCGTTGCTCGTCGACGCCCGGACGTCCGCCCCGGACGCCCCCACCTCAGGCGCCGCATACGACGCCAGCTTGCGGGTCTCCTCCACGAGCAGCCGAGAGTTCGGGCCGACCCGCGCCAGCAGCAGTTGGACGGCGCCCGGACCGAAGGTGACGCCGAGCGACTTCGCCTCCGCCAGCGCAACTCCGGCCAGCACCTCGCCCGCATCGTCGCCATCCCCACCCGCGAGCGCGAAATCCGCATTCTTCTCGCACCACTTCGGAAACGAGCGCCGGCGATCGACTGGCGACGCCGTGATCAGCACCCCCGTTTCCTCCGGATTCACCGCCTCGAGGATCTGCTGCAGGTCCTCGACGAGCTTCAACGTGCCCTCTGCGCGACCGGTCACGGTGTCCGCGAGAAAATTCACGTCCTTCAGCCAAACCACGCGTTTGCCGCCGAACATCGACACGGTCTGGATGCTCTCGCGAAAGCGGTTCACCGCCGTCTCGACCTCGCCGACATTGCCCGCGAAGCCGCTGATCGTCTCGCGCGAGAACTCATCCGTCACCTCCGCCGCGAGCGCGGCAAACCGCTCCTGGCCCTGGCGTCCGACCAGATAGTCGTCCTGGCCGCAGATGAAGGTGAACTTTTTCGCCGCAGGCATGATCGAAGGCTCGGAAGCGGGCGGAACGTTCAACATTCAACGTTCAACGTTCAACGTCCAAGTTCAGGCGAAGCAGAATCACGAAGACAAAACGGTTATCTGGAACTCAGGAAATCAGGAATCCAAACGTAGGGGCGTCCCTTGGGACGCCCGTAATCGCCGACCGCGTTAACGCCGATTT
>CALFNJ010000020.1 GCA_937902865.1 uncultured Opitutaceae bacterium | reverse complement strand
ACCCGAATCCGGGCGGGCATGCGGTCGGCCAGCGCCTTCGCCGGATAAACGGGCGCGACCCACGTGTTCAGCAATGGCAGCGACACCAGATCCGCCTGGGCCGCGGCCGCCGTCGGAGCGGAAGTGGCCGGCTCGGCGGCACGAGCGAACGTGAGTGCAAGGGCCGGAACGGCCAGCCAGCGGAGCAGGGAAGCGCGAGCGTTCATGGCGGGAACGATGAATTCCGAATCGTATGTTAAGGTGCCGCGGGCGTGGCGTCCGGGGCGGGCGCGGGATTAGCCTCCGCCGGGGTAGTCTTGAGGTCGAAGGTCACAGGCAGACGGGTGCGCACCACGACGAATTTTCCCGCCACTTTGGGCGGCTCGAACCACCAGCTCGAAACGGACTGCACGGCGGCGTAGCCGAACGCAGGATCGCTGGCCGATACGACGCGGGGCAGGCGGACGCGTCCGTCCTCGTCGATGAGGACTTCTACCACGGCCTCACCGTGGTCCAGCGTTCCCAGCAACGATTTGGGAAATCGCGCCCGCGCTTGGGACAGCGGTTTCAGCGGAGCCGCGAGCGCATGGTCGTCCAGGATGCGCTCGGGATGCCGCTTTTCCAGGGAGAGCAGGTCATCGCCGACATCGTCGGGCAGGTCGCGTGCGCTGAAGTTCTGCTCGAATGCCATCAGATGCTGCACCGGATGGCTGTCCTTGAGTGCCGGAGCGAACGTGAAGCCCTCCATCGCCGTCGCGAGCGCCAATCCGAATTCGGGGCGGTCCGCTTCCTGCACCTTCACCGCCGACACGCGGCCGCGCTGGTTGATGAGTGCGGTCACCCGGGCCTTGCCGCGAATGCCGTCGCGCCGGAGTTCGTAGGGATAGACGGGGATCACGACGCCGCGGAAGGAAGGGGGCGTGTCGAAGCGCAGTTCCGGCGGCAGCTTCGACTGGTCGCCGCGCGTGGAAACGCGGAAGGCGCTGTCGCCGCCGCCGGGCACGCCCGCGAGTTGAAAGATCACCGGTGAGCGCAGCTTCTGCGTGTTGGGCTCGCCGTCCTGCCGGCCGGGTTCAAACACCCATTGGCGCACGGCCCGAATGGCGGAGTCGTCAAAGGCGGGATTGTCGGAGGAGGTCACCACCGCGTTCTGAACCTTTCCCTGTGGATTCACCTCGAATTCCACGACGACATGCCCGCCCAGGCCATAGCGGCGCATGCTGAACGGATATTCCGGCGGCGTGCGGCTGATCACCTTGGGCGGAGTCTGATGGCTGACTTCGTCCTTCAGCGGCGGCTCGCACAAAACCGGCACGGTCACCTCCGCCGCCACGGCCTGCCCGTCCTTCCGCGCCGGGGCAAAACGCCAGTTCCTGAGGCTGGCCTGGATCGCCTCGAGCGCGGCCGGTTTGAGGGAGGCCTCCTGCGGCACGGCGCGGGTGATGGCGCCGCTGGCGTCGAGGCTCAGCTTCATGTGAATCACCGGCGGCACGCCGTCCGGAGTGGGCCGCGGCGCGACAAAGGCCGGCGCAACCGCCAGCAGGCGGGGAGTGGCGTCGCTGCCTTTTGCCGCCGCGGATTTCGGATTGAAAATGACCGGCACCCAGATGCGGCCGTTGACCGGCTTTCCATCCTGCATCCCGGGCTTCAGCTCCCAGTCCGACATGGCGGCCGAGACCTCGCGCTGCAGTGGAGGATGCGTCCCGGAGAAAACCATCGAGAGGCGTTTGCCGGCCGAGTCGACGAAGTCGGCGATGATCACGTAGCCGAACTCGGACGACTCACGCATCTCCTTCGGATAATCCGGCCGGAGACGGTGTCGGGGCTGCGGCAGCGTGGTCGGCGGAGGGGCCGTTTCGAACCAGACCACCTCACCGACGGTGACGTCCTGGGCGAGGGCCACGGACGCGAGCAAACCGGCGCCGAACAGCGCCGCGCATGGGGTAATTTTCATGGGGTACGGACGGTGCCGATCTCTGCGGCGGACCAGGAATTTAGCAATCGTGAAGGGGCAGCGCGAACGCAGGAGTCGGGAACGGAAAACAATCCGACATCCCGATCCCCGGCATGCGCTTCTCGAGGAGAAGCGGTTGATCCCAAAGGCGAGGGTAGATCGAAGAACGACGAGGGGAGGATGCGATGCGCGCACCACCGGAAAACGAAAACACGGGATTTTTCTTAGACGGAGTTCTCCGCCTCGCTGCGACTTGGCGGGATTCGGAGCGGGTTGCGGCGTCTGTCCTATTTGTCAGGCAGTCCTCCTCGAAAAACGCGCTCCGCGAAATTCATTTTCCGGTGGCGTTGCCTCGTGACGTGACTGCGTCGGAGCGCGCTTCGGATCCATGGATTTACTCAACACGCTCAAGCTCGCCTTCCGCGCGCTGCGCCGAAATCGGATGAGATCGGCGCTCACCAGTCTCGGCATCATCATCGGCGTGGCATCGGTGATCGCGCTCGTCGGCATTGGCGGCGGTGCCTCCGCGCAGATCGAGGCGCGCATCGCCAGCCTCGGCACGAACCTGATCATGGTGCTGCCCGGCAGCTCGCGGAGCGGCGGCGTCAACAGCGGCCTCGGCGGCGCGGCCACGCTGAAGCCCGAGGACGCCCAGGCGATCGCGCGCGAGATCCCCTTCGTGCGCTCGGTCAGCCCCGAATTGCGCTCGCGCAGCCAGGTGCTGGCCGAGGGCCTCAACTGGAACACGCAGATCTTCGGGGAATCCGCCGATTATCTCGAGATGCGCGACTGGCGGCTCGCGCAGGGCAGCATGTTCGCTCCCGAGGACGTGCAGCGCGCGGCCAAGGTGGCTGTTGTCGGCCAGACCATCGTGGACGTCCTGTTCAACGGGGCTTCGCCGCTCGGGCAGATCATCCGGATCGGCGGCGCACCTTTTCGGGTCATCGGCGTGCTCGAGTCGAAGGGTTACACCGAGGCCAACCAGGATCAGGACGACTTCATCCTCGTTCCGTACACGAGCCACATGCGGCGTCTGAACCGGAAGACGTTCCTCAACACGATCCTCGTGCAGATCACGGATCCGGCGCGCTCGCAGGAAGTGCAGGCGCAGATCGGCTACCTCCTGGCCGAGCGGCATCGCATCGCCGTCGGCGGACCGGACTATCGCATCCGGGACCAGCAGGAGATCGCGGAGCGCGCGACCGCGGTGACCGGCACGCTCACGACGCTGCTCGGCGGCGTGGCGGCGATCTCGCTGATCGTCGGCGGCATCGGGATCATGAACATCATGCTGGTGAGCGTGACCGAGCGTACCCGCGAGATCGGCCTCCGGCTGGCGGTGGGCGCGCGCACGCAGGACGTGCTGCGGCAATTTCTGCTGGAGGCGGTGGCGGTCAGTGTCCTGAGCGGACTGGTCGGCGTGGTCTGCGGCATCCTCGGCTCCCAGTTGCTCGGACAGATCAAGGACTGGCCGATCCAGGTTTCGCCCCAGGCGATCTTCCTGGCGGTCGGCTTCAGCGCGATGCTCGGGATTTTCTTCGGCTTCTATCCCGCCCGCCGGGCGGCGCAGCTCGAACCGATCGAGGCGCTGCGCTACGAATAAATCCGAACCGCGGAAGGCGCGAAGCTGAGGTAGGGCGAACCGTCCCCGGTGAGCCGCGGCTCGGCGGGACGCCTCGCCCGACCACAGGCCAAATCCACCGGTCTCGCGTCCGGCGCGATTTCTCGCGGGCCTCTACTTTCGGTCAAGTAACCCAATAGGTTACTTGGCCGCCAAACGGCGCAGATGGTGGCGCAGTTTCGCCGCCTTCTTTTTCTGGTCGGGCGTCAGCACGCCGCTGGCCTGGGCGCGGGCGCCCTGCCGGGCGTCGTGAATCTTCGCCTTCTTCTGGTCGGGCGAGAGCGCGGAATCCTGGCGGATGCCGCGGACATCGGCCGCGGTCTTTTGATGCAAGGATTTCAGCTGGGTCTTTTGTTCGCGATTGAGGTCGAGGCGGCGGCCGAGCGCACGGGCAGCGAGCTGGCGGTGCTGCTGCCGCGCCTTGAGCCGCGCGTGGTGATGAGGCTTCGCCGGCGCGGTGGTCGCGGAGGCGGCTGGCGCGGGCGCCGTCATGTCGGCGGCCAGGGCAAGCGAGGTGGTGGCGGAAGCGAGCCCGGTCGCGAGGAGAACGATCGTGGAGAGAATTTTCATGGGGAAGGTGACGGCATCATCGTCGGCCGGTTACCGCGCCGAGTTTTCGTGTCTCTCCACGAGAGCCTTCCGGAATTTTCCCCATAGAAACACTGGGCCCGGAGACGCGAGAAATCCCAAACGCCAATTTTCAAACGCCAAACATAGAGAACATCCTCTGTGTCTCTGTGCCTCTGTGGTGAAATTCCGGAGGCAATGGGCGCGGGACGAACGCGGAATTGACCGCGCCGCGGGCGCTCGGCTATCTCTCACCCTCTTATGTCCACGCCTGCCGCCTCCGGAAACCTCATGGAAGCCATCGTGTCGCTCGCGAAGCGCCGCGGCTTCGTCTTTCCCTCGTCCGAAATCTACGGCGGCCTGAACGGCTTTTTCGACTACGGCCCCCTCGGCGCGGAGCTGAAGAAGAACATCCGCGACTGCTGGTGGAACGACATGGTGCGCCGCCGCGACGACGTCGTGGGCCTCGAGAGCTCGATCATCATGCACCCGAAGGTCTGGGAGGCGTCGGGCCACGTGGCCGGCTTCACCGATCCGCTGGTGGACTGCAAGGTGAGCAAGCAGCGCTACCGGGCGGACCAGCTATTCTTTTCTCCGGTCGTCGTGGACGGCAAGGTCGCCGGCTACGTCTCCGCGCTCGAGAGCGAGAACACCGCGGGCGAGCTTCAGACCTTGGCCGAGACGTTCAAGCGCAAGAAGGCCATCCAGGGCGCGCTGGCGCCGGTGGTGGCGAAGGACATGACCGAGGCGAAGCCCGAGGAGATCGCGCTGATCCCGTCGCCCGCGACGGGCGAGCCCGGCAGCCTGACGCCGCCGCGCGCATTCAACATGATGTTCGAGACCTACGTCGGCGCGCTCCGGGACGCCTCGTCGGTCTCCTACCTGCGGCCCGAGACGGCGCAGGGCATGTTCGTGGACTTCAAGAACGTCGTCGACACCGGCCGCGTGAAGCTGCCGTTCGGCATCGCGCAGATCGGCAAGTCGTTCCGCAACGAGATCACGCCGCGCAACTTCATCTTCCGTTCCCGCGAGTTCGAGCAGATGGAGATGGAGTACTTCATCTCTGAGGACGCCGACTGGGCGAAGGCGCACGAGGACTGGATCTCGTGGTGCGAAACCTGGCTGAAGAGCATCGGCCTGCCGGCGAGCCACCTCTCGCGGTACGCGCATCCGAAGGAGAAGCTCGCGTTCTACTCGAAGGGCACCGTGGACATCATGTTCCAGTACCCGTTCGGCGTGCAGGAGCTCTGGGGCATCGCGGCGCGCGGCAATTACGACCTGACGCAGCACGCGAACGCCAGCGGCAAGCCGATGGAATATTTCGACGAGGCCTCGAAGAAGAAATTCGTGCCGCACGTGATCGAGCCGGCCGTCGGCGTGGACCGCATTTTCCTCGCCGTCCTCTGCGCCGGTTATGCCGAGGAGGAAGTGAAGGACGAAAAGGGCGCGGTCGAGAAGCGCACCGTCCTCCGCCTCAGCCCGCGCATCGCGCCGGTGAAGGTTGCCGTGCTCCCGCTCTTGAAGAACAAGGAGCAGCTCGTGGCCGTCGCGCAGAAACTCTACGCCAAGCTGAAGCGCAAGTACGCCGTGTTCTACGACGAGTCGGGCGCCGTCGGCCGCCGCTACCGCCGCCAGGACGAGATCGGCACGCCCTGGTGCGTGACGATCGACTTCGACACGGTCGAAAAGGACGGCACCTTCACGCTCCGCGAGCGCGACTCGATGCAGCAGAAGCGCATCACCGAAGCCGAGCTCTTCGCCCTGCTCGACGAGCAGGTGTACTGAGCGGAAGAAGAGAACCAGAAAACCGGAGTCTCGCGCAGAGACGCGGAAACGCAGAGACCGGATTTTGTTTTGTAGGGGCGTCCCTTGGGACGCCCGTAACCGCCGCCTGCGTTGACGTCGATTTGGCGAACCGAGTGGAGCGGGCTCCCAAGGGGCGCCACTACTCGGGCGAGGACGAACCCAGCGGCGTCACCGCCGCTGCTACATTTGCTAGGACTGGAGAGCGCCGATGAAGGCGTCCGAGCCGAGCATGGTCGCCTGACGAGGAAGAATTTTTTCGATCAGGCACTGGTGCACGTCGGGCTCCCGGTCGGCGCAGACGTCGGAAAGCACGAAGAGCCGGTAATCGGCGTCGGCCGCCTGCCGCACGGTCGACAGCACCACGCCGCCGGTGGCGATGCCGAAGAGCACAAGCGTGTCGATGCCGCGCGCCCGCAGGATCAGCTCGAGATCGCTGCCGGCGAACGCGCTGACCCGCCGCTTCGTCACCACGAGATCGCCGGACTGCGGCGGCACCGCCGGATGCAGCTCGCCGTTGGGATCATCCGCGCTGAAGCGGCGCGATTGCTTGAGTCCACTGAACAGCAGGTTGTTCGGCCCGATTTCCGGATGTCCGGTGCGAAACCGCACCATCACGTGGATCACCATCAGTCCCGCGTGCCGCGCCGCCGTGAGCACGGCCTTGGCGCGTTGCAGGAGCAGGTCTTGTCCGCCGGGCAGTCCGCCGACAATGCCAACCTGATAATCCATGATCAGCACCGCGGTGCGGGCTGGATCGAACGCGGAAGCGGAGGAAGGGGCGGGGGAGGGTGCGAAAATCGAAAAACAACCTTCGAACGATTATCG
>CALFNJ010000019.1 GCA_937902865.1 uncultured Opitutaceae bacterium | reverse complement strand
GCAATCTTCGTGTGCCCGAGGCTCGACGGAGCATTTCCGTTCCTGATTTCCTGAGTTCCAGATAGAAATATTCCGCGTCAGACGACGCGGTCGGTGAGCGGGGTGCCCTTCTGGAAGGCTTCGAGATTCTTGAGGAAGTGCTTCACGATCGCCTCGTCCTGATCGCTGCGCCCGCCGGCGGTGTGCGGCGTGAGGTAGCAGTTGGGTGTCGTCCAGAACGGGTGATCCGTCGGAAGCGGCTCGGTCTCAAAGACGTCGAGGTAGGCGGTGCCGACCTGACCGGATTTCAGCGCCTCGATCAGCGCTTTTTCGTCCACGGTGTTGCCGCGACCGATGTTGTAGAAATTCGCGCCCTTCTTGAACCAGCCGAGCCGGCGGGCGTTGACGTAGTTCTGCGTCGAGGCGTTGAGCGCGAGGATGTTCACCACGTGGTCGGCGAGCGGCAGCACGCGGGTCAGTTCCTCCTCCGAAATGATTCGCACGCCAGCCTCGCTGCGCGTCTGGCGGCGCACGGCGTAAACCGTCATGCCGAAGGGCGCCAACAGCTCCGTCAGCCGGCGGCCGATCGCGCCGTAGCCGAGCAGGAGCACGGTCTGGCCGCCGAGCAGGCTGGAGGCACGGCGGCGCTCGAAATAATGCCAGGAATGATCCGTCAGTTGGTCGCGATACGACGGCAGGAGATGCCGGCTGAGCGCGAGGATCATCGCGAGCACGTGCTGGGCGCAGGGCTCGGCGAACACGTCCGAGGCGTTCGTGAAAAATGAGCCGCGCTTCCGGAAGCCATCGCGAAACTCGGACGTGTCATACCGCGTGTAGCCGGCGGTGGTGACCTCGACCCAGCGCAGCTTCGCGTTGGCCAGGCAGTCATTGACGTCGGGCTGGCCGAAGGCGATGTCCGCCGTCTGCAGCGCGGGGTCCGGCTTGCCGGCGTCGAGCACGTTCGCCGACGTCTGTGTCGTGAACACGAGCTTGTGGGCCTTCGTGCCCTCGACGAGGAGACGCATGGCGCTGTCGCTGAACTTGGCGTTGGACCAGATCGTGAGACTCATGGCCAAGTCATGCCAGAAGTCCGCCGCCGGAGGCCAGTCCGCTTTTCAACTCACTCCGAACGGTCACCACGAAAAACACGAACCACACGAAAACCTGAGAGCGGCCCACGGAACACACGGATTACACGGAATTCGGGTTTTTTCCTTCGGTGTATTCCGTGTGTTCCGTGGGCTCTTTTTCCGAGGGATTGGTAATTTCGTGTGGTTCGTGTTTTTCGTGGTGAACCCTCGGCCTCGGCTCACTCCGCCTCGTTGAATTCGCAGAGCGCGTGCACTTCGAGTCCCGCAGCACGCAGCTTCTTCGAGCCGCCGAGCTCCGGCAGGTCGATGATCGCGGCGACGCCGACCACTTCGCCGCGCAGGGCGCGGAAGAGGCTGGCCGCAGCGAGGAGCGTGCCGCCGGTCGCGATGAGGTCGTCAACGATCAGCACGCGGTCGCCCGGCTTGCAGGCGTCGGCGTGGATTTCGACCGTCGCCTTGCCGTACTCGAGCGCGTAGTCCTCCGAGATGGTGCGGTGCGGCAGCTTGCCCTTCTTGCGCACGAGCACGAACGGCTTGTGCAGCTGGTAGGCGAGCGCGCCGCCGGCGATGAAGCCGCGCGCATCCACCGCCGCGATGAGATCGACCTTCTGGCGGGTGGAGTCGAGGGCGAAGGCCTCGATCATCATCCGGAACGCTTCGGGGTCCTGGAATAGGGTGGTGACGTCGCGGAAATTGACGCCGGGCTTGGGCCAGTCGCGGACGGTACGGATCCGGCTTTTCAGGAACTCAACGAACGAGGGCTGGGGCATGGGCGAGGCGGGATTTTCCGTCGTTCGCTCAGTTGCCGCCTGCCGCATTCACCCAGATCTCCTGGGACGCGGACGCCTTGGCGAGCGTGATGCCGTAGCCGTTCACATTATAATAGCGCAGCTTGCCGCCGACCGACACCCGCGCCTCCAGCCTCACCCCGCGGCGCATGACGTCATCCTCGGCATGGTACTCCACGCGAAACGGGATCGGCGGATTGCCCGGATGCTCGATCGTCTGCTCGCCGAGCACCGTCATGGCGCCGGCAATGCCGTTCGGATCGATCAGGCGTACCGTGACCACCGTGTCGGCCGGAAGCGGCTCGGAGACATGGAAGTTCACCGTGCCCGTGAGCACGCGGTCCGGATCGCCTTCGGGCTGGATATCGAG
>CALFNJ010000018.1 GCA_937902865.1 uncultured Opitutaceae bacterium | reverse complement strand
CCGCCGAAGGGAAATCTGGGAGTGGCCGGAGTGCTGGCTCTTAGTCTCCCCGCCGGAGGCGGTAGCGAGCACCAGATCGAAGGACTCCGCGGCGAGCGACTCCATCGACTCGCCGTCGAGATAACGGCCGGCGTTGATGTCCATCTCGTGGATCAACAACTCGTGCCGCCGCGTGGTGGTCGTGATCTTGAGGGTCGGGACGAACGGAAAATTGGTGATCGAGCCGTTGCCGGTGACGAAGAGCAGGAGATTGCAACCGGCGCCGATCTGGCCGGCGATGCCCTCGAGGTCGTTGCCCGGGCTGTTCATGAAATAGAAACCGGGAGCCGTCATGGGCTCGGCGTAGTCGATGACCGAGTCGACGCGCGTGCGCGGATCCTTCTTGTGGGCGGCGCCGAGGGATTTGAGGACGATGTTGTAGAGTCCGCGGAGCTTGTTGCCGGCGGATGGATTGCTTTCCGGGGTGACGCCGTGCCAGCCGAGGCGCTGCTTGAAGCCCTCGATCTTCGTGAGCAGCGAGCGGGCGGTGGGGAGATCCTTCACGTTGGACAGGACATAGGCCTCGGCGCCGACCAACTCATCGGTTTCGCAGAGATTGCCCGAACCGCCTTGGCGCACCGTCTCGTGCACGAGGGCGCCGGCCAAAGGGTTGCCGGAAACGCCAGAGAATGCATCGGAGCCGCCGCACTGCAGCGCCACGCGCAGACCGCTCAGCGGCTCGTCGGTGCGTTTGAAGGCGTTCACCGTGGGCAGCCAGTCCCGCACGATGCGCTCGCCCTCGGCCAAACCGGCGGCGAGACCACCGCGCAGCGTGAGAAAATGATGCGGGACATCCGCGAGCGGATAATTCCGTTCGCGCATGAATTCCTGCAGGCGCGCGTTGTTCACCGGTTCAACGCCATAGTCGACGGCAAGCACCGCACCGACGTTCGGATGGACGATGAAGCCGGCGAGCGCGCGCATCACCTCGGTGGCGTTGTTGGGCTGGCCGGGGCCGTCGCCCTCGGTGTGCGCGATGGCGACGATTCCATCGAGGCCCGGATGCACGCGCGCGAGGGCCTGGAGCCGGGCGGTGAGCTGGCGGGCGTAGCTGGCGGTGCGCGAGGTGGTGCCGAGGACGACGATGAAGTTGCGCGTGCCGACGCCGCGCCGGCCGGGGCGGCGGTAGCCGGAAAAAGTCCGGCGGGAAGTGGCCGCGGCGAGCTCGGTTGGTGGAGCGGGGCGGAACGTCTTTTCGTCCAGTTGGAAGGGCTCGATGCGATCAGCGAAATTCGGCTGGCTGGGAAGGATTGCACCGGTCCGGCGGACGGCGAGCGCGTCGAGAGCGGATTGATTCGAGATGTAGTCGCCCGGCTGGATATCATTGAGCGCAACACCGAACGGGAGGCCCCAGGACAGCAGCTCCTGGCCGCGCGAGATCGAACGCACCGCGAAGCGATGTCCCTCGAGCACCGTGTGCGCGAGCGTGCGGGGCGTACCGTTGATCAGAATCGCGGTGCCGGCCTCGAGGCGGCGGATGGCGATCGCGACATTGTCCTCGGGGGCGGGGAGACGGCCGGCAGCGGAAAAATCGAGCGGAGCGGAGGACATGAAGGACACATTCAAGCCGACTTCTCTCGCATGTCGAGCGACAGGCTTTCAGGTCGATTCCTGATTCGGAATTTCACCACAGAGGTACAGAGGCACGGAGACATTTGAGCCAAAACCTTGCTGGCCGAGGTTCATCTCTGCGCCTCCGTGTCTCTGTGGTGAAATTCCGGAGGTTCGTTCCGAGATTCAAATGCCCCTGCCGCCTTGGCTTTCGAGGAAAAGGCAGGTATGCAATGTCACGTAATACGTGACATTCACGGCGAAGGGCATGGTCGGGTATAGCTTGTCACGACGGGGAGGTCCGCGGGCGCGAGGTCGAAGGCGGGGAACTCAGCCGGAGTGACCCAGCGCAAGTCGAGGTGCTCGAGCGCACGCGGCTCGGGACTGTCGGGCGCGAGACGGCAGACGAACGGGATCATTTCGATCGTGACGGCGTAGGCATGGGTGGTACGCGGGAGGGGACGCGTCACGACGATGATGCATCCCAGCTCTTCCCGGATCTCGCGCACGATCGCGGCTTCGGCGGACTCGCCCGGCTCGACCTTGCCGCCGGGGAATTCCCATTTCAGTGGCAGATGCTTATGACCAGGCCGCTGTGCGATGAGCACGCGTCCCTCGCGCTCGATCAACGCACACACGACAGGGATGGGAGCGGAGGAAGCGTCGGACACGATGTGAAAAGGAAGGCAGAAAAAGGCGGAAGCGAGAAGCGTGGGGATGAAAAGAATCGGGACGAAGGGGGACGGATTCAGGCTGGCGGAGATGACGCGCGGCCCTTTGCTCGTCGCCAATGCCGAACGATCTTCCCTCCAGCGTCGTGGCCGACGTGCAGTTTGTCGGCCGGAGTGGGGGAGCCGTGAAGGCGCTGAGCGGGTTCAAGAAGGGGCATCACACCGTGCCGGATGCGGCCAATGCGACGACCAACGCATTCCTGGGAAAAATCTCTGGGGACGAGCTGGCGCAGCAGGCGGAAGCGCTGTTTCAGCGCGTGCGTTCGGGACTGGCCTACAAACGTCGCGATATCTCGCTCGCGTTGCAGAGCCCGGGCGCGGTGCTTTCGGCGAAGGATTTCACGGTGGAAATCCTGTATGAGTTGGAGGAAGCGGATCCGGCGCGCTACACGGCGACCACCGTGTTGCGTGGTCTGCGCAACGCGGAGCTGGCGCGCACGGAGGAGTTTTCGACGATTTTCTCCCGGATGTTTAGCGAGATCCGGTTCGAGCTGAAAAAAGGTGCGCGGGTGGAGGCGGTGATCGATGTGATCGAAAATCTGGAAGGCGAGGCCGGCCTTGAAGTGACTTATCCCTCGGATTGCCGCGAGTGCACCATCGGAGTGGCGGGCGTGGCGGCGCAGGTGCGTTGCACCGGCTCGGCCCTGGAGATCGTGTTCCCGCAGCCGGGCTCGCCGGGAGAACTGCTGGAGAAGTTCGGCGAGATTCGCGCGGCGTTTGGGATCAGCCGGGAGCTGGGCGGAATGCTGGGATAGTTGGCTAGACGCGTGCCATGGCGCGAAGGAAGCAGATGGAGCCGGGCTTGGTGGGATGACCGCGTGACTGAGTGGAATGGGGCGGCGACCTCCCGGTCGCTGTCAAACGCGACCGGGAGGTCGCGTCCCCAGTGGCAGGCGTGGCCGCGCCTTTGCGGCGACTGCAGTTTGCAGATGTCCGGCGAGCGACGGCAGTGCGAACCGCCCGGTTAGCTGAGGCTCGGCGGGGACGCCTCGCCCTACCTTTTTGACCGACGAAGAAGCGGCGCTGAGAGTGAAAAATAAAAAACGGCGCCCGCGGGCGCCGTTTGAAGAGGAACGAAGATGGATCGGCAGCTTAGCCGAGCAGCTCGGTGACAAAGGAGCGCTCGTCGACGAGCTCCTTGTTGGTCGCGGCGATCTTCGACTTGGCGAAGTCGTCCATCGTGTAGCTCGTGATGACTTCGTAGCTGCCGGGCGTCGTGGTCTTGACGGGCATGCCGGCCCAGATGTTGGCGTCGAAGCCGTAGTTGCCATTGGACTTCACCGCGACGGAGTGGATCGCACCCGGCGTGACGAGGCTGCGGACGTGATCGACCAGCGCGTTGGCGGCCGAGGCGGCGGACGAAGCACCGCGGGCCGCGATGATGGCGGCGCCGCGCTTGCCGACGATCTCGCAGAACGGACCCTGCAGCCAGGCCGAGTCGGTGATGACCGAAGTGGCGGGCTTGCCGTTGATCGTCGCGTGGGCGAACGACGGGAACATGGTCGGGCTGTGGTTGCCGTAGATGAAGATGTTCTGGACCGTGGTGAGATCGACGCCGGCCTTCTTCGCGAGCTGGGTCTGGGCGCGGTTCTGGTCGAGGCGCACCATGGCGGTGAAACGATCGGCCGGCAGGCGCTTGGCGTGGCTGGCGGCGATCATGCAGTTGGTGTTGGCGGGATTGCCGACCACGGCGACGCGGGCGTTATCCGCGGCGACGGCGTCGATGATCTTGCCCTGGGTGGTGAAAATCTTGCCGTTGTCCTTGAGCAGATCGGCGCGCTCCATGCCCGGGCCGCGGGGCTTGGCGCCGACGAGCAGGCACCAGTTGGCGTCCTTGAAGCCGACATTCGCGTCGTCGGTCAGGACCATGCCCTTCAGCAGAGGAAACGCGCAGTCATCGAGCTCCATCGAGACGCCCTCGAGCGCCTTCATCGCCTTTTCGATCGGCGCTTCGAGCAGCTGGAGGATCACCGGCTGGTCGGGTCCGAACATCGCGCCGGACGCGATACGGAAGAGGAGAGAGTAACCGATCTGACCGGCTGCACCGGTGACGGCGACGCGAATAGGGGATTTCATAGGAGGATTGATTCTTAGCGGGTAAGCTGGGAACGGCACGGAAGAAATTCCCGAGCCGAAAGAATTAAATTGGGGCGTGGCGCCTGCGGAGCAAATTTAATGATGGCGCGGCGAAAGAAGCGCGAAGCACGTCGAGCCGAAGGCTCAGACAAAGCGCGGAGCGAGCGCCGCATGGATCTCGCGAACGAGCTTTTCGGTGGTTGCCCAGTCGATGCAGGCGTCCGTGATCGAAACGCCGTAGCGCAGCTTGTCCTTCGGTTGCGGGAAGGGCTGGTTACCCGCGCCGATGTTGCTCTCGATCATGGCACCCATGATCGACGTGTTGCCGGCGGAGATCTGCTCGAGAAGAGCGCGCATGACCTCGGGCTGACGCTCGGGCTGCTTGGCGGAATTGTCGTGCGAGCAATCAACGAGGATGGACTTGAGCAGGCCGGCCTTGCCGAGCAGCTGCTCGGTTTGGGCGACCTGCGCGGGGGAGTAGTTCGGTCCATTGGTGCCGCCGCGAAGGACGACGTGGCAGTTGGGATTGCCCCGCGTGACGATCGCGGAAGCGCGGCCGTCGAGATCGATGCCGAGAAAAGTCTGAGGCTGCGCGGCGGCCTTGATGGCGTTGATCGCCGTGGTGATGGAACCGTCGGTGCCGTTCTTGAAACCGAGCGGCATCGAAAGGCCGGATGCCATTTGGCGATGCGTCTGGGATTCGGCGGTCCGCGCGCCGATGGCCGACCAGCAGATCAGATCGGCGATGTATTGGGGGGTGATCGGATCGAGCAGCTCGGTGGCGGTGGGCAGGCCGAGATCCAGAATGTTGCGGAGGAAAGTGCGCGCGAGCCGCAGGCCCGCGGTGATGTCATGCGAGCCGTCGAGATGCGGGTCCATGATCAGGCCCTTCCAACCGACCGTCGTGCGTGGCTTCTCGAAATAGACCCGCATCACGATCATCACCCGGTCTGAAACCTCCTTCGCCAACGTGGCGAGGCGGCGGGCGTAGTCACGACCGGCCTCGAGGTCGTGAATCGAGCAGGGGCCGACGAGCAGCAGGAAGCGCTTGTCATCTGTAAAAATGATCCGGTGGATCTCCTCGCGCGCCCGGCTGACAAATTCCGCCTCGGTCTCGGTTTTGGGCAATTCCGCCAGCAGCGTGGCGGGAGAGGGCAGGGGTCGCGTCTCAACGACGTTGATATCCGATGTTTTTTGCACGGTTGGCCAAGCTGCGGCCCCGTGTGGCGGCAATCAAGCCTCGACCTTGCCCGCGCGGAGGCTTGTTTTTGGGCAAAAATAAGGCGGGCCGCCTACCCCTAAGCGGCCCGCCATTGCTTTCTTAGTTACCCCAAAACTCCCGCTAGGCGGGAGAAGTGAGAAATTTGATGTGTTGAAGAGATAGGGTTGTTTGGGGCATCGTCAAACAAAAGTTATCAAAATCTCTCACATTTTTTCCTAAGACTTTGCAATATAGGGAAATGAATATTGTAATTTCATGACAATTACGGCGGCGAACAGCGTATATTTTTGGCGTCCGGCAGCGTGGCTACACGTCAGTGGGCCCGATGCGGCGGCATTTCTGCAGGGGCAATTCAGCAATGATCTGGGGCTTCTCTCCACTCGTCCGGCGGTTTACGGGCTCTGGCTGAATCAAAAAGGCCGGGTACTGGCGGACAGTTTCGTGCTCAAGGGCGCCACGGCGGAAGAGTTTTGGATCGGAAGCTATTTTTCCTTGGCGGCCGTGATTCGGGAGCGTTTGGAAAGTCACATCATTGCGGACGATGTCGTGGTGACCGATGAGTCGACCGCGTGGTTTGGAGTGACGCGGCTAGGCCTGCAGCCAATGGAGGAAAAATTCCAGGCGACGCACGACAGATTGATCTTTCCTGGCCGACGCAGTCGCGATGAGTCGGTGGAAATCCTGACACGGGTTCCAGTCGAGGTTTCCGGTGTGGCGATTCTAAGCGAACTGGAGATGGAGCGAGCGCGGATCCGAGCGGGCCTGCCGTCTGTGCCGGTGGACATCGGACCGGGAGAACTTCCGCCGGAGGGTGGGCTCGAGCGCGATGCGATTTCCTACACCAAGGGTTGTTATCTCGGTCAGGAGGTCATGGCCCGGTTGAAATCGATGGGACAGGTGCGTCGCCGTTTAAAATCGATCGCGGGATCCGGGGCGGTGCCGACTTGTCCGGCGAAGCTTTATCAAGGGTCGCAGTTGGTCGGCGAAATTCGCTCGGCGGTGGCGGAAGGCGAAGGGTTCATCGGTCTGGCGCTGATCACGCTGCTGCACTGGCAGCAGGGAGCGGCACTGAGCTTGGCGCCAGAGGGACCGGCCTCCATTCAGGTTCGCCAGGACACATGACCGAGTTGGAACAGCTCACGGAACTCTGCCGGCGATTGGGCGCCGAACCGGCTCCAGCGGCAGCGATGGCGGCGCAGTTGCAGAAGCGTGCGACGCAGCTGTCGCGTGAACGCGGAATCACCCGCGAGGCGGCCATGCAGTATCTGCTCGAAGTTCTCGTCAAAGGCCGCCATGGCGAAATCTCCGCAGACTCCATGCCCGCCCGTCCCGCTCCTTCCATGCGCGAAAAACTCGTCGCTCTCTTTCACGCTCGCTACGGCCGCGCGCCGGAGATCATCGCGCGCGCGCCCGGGAGAATCGAGTTCATCGGCAACCACACCGACTACAACGGCGGCACCGTCCTGGGCGCGGCGATCAATCGCGGCATCTGGGTGGGACTGGCCCGCCGGACAGATGGCCGGAGGCGATTCTTCAGCGAACAGGCGAGCGAAGTGACGGAGCTGTCCGCGGATGGGCCGGTGGAAAAGCTCGGCGGAGATCGGAGCTGGCTGAATTATCCCCTGGGCATTTTGGCGGTATTGCCGGAGTTCGGCCTGCCCGTGCCGGGAGGATTCGATTATGTCGCCGTTTCAGATCTGCCCGTGGGCGCCGGCTTGAGCAGCAGCGCGGCGATCGAACTGGCCTCGGGGCTGGCGTTTCTCGAGGCGGCTGGTCGGCAGCCGGAGCGCGAGGTCCTCGTCAACGTGGGAAAAAAGGCCGAGAATAATTTCGTGGGCGTGCCGTGCGGCATCCTCGACCAGGGCGTGTCCGGATTCGGACGGGAGAATCACCTGGTGTTCATCGATTGCCTTGGGCCGAGGTTTGCGACGGTCCCTTTGCCGGCTGGCGCGCATTTCTGGATCTTCAACACCCACACCAAGCACGCCCTGGTCGATGGGCTCTATGCCGCGCGGCATCGCGAATGCATGGAGGCCGCCAAGGTGCTGGGCGTGCCGCTCCTGCGCGAGGCCTCGCTGGCGAGGCTCGAATCAGCCGGGGACAGGCTTTCGGCGACCGCGCGGCGGCGGGCTCGACATGTGATCGAGGAAATTGCCCGCGTCGATGCGACGATGGAGGCATTGAAAAGAGATGACCTCCGCGAAGTTGGCCGGTTGCTGACAGCATCGCACCGCAGCTCGCAGCTGCTCTTCGAGAACAGCACGCCGGAACTCGATTTTCTCGTCGATGCGCTCACCGGGATTCCATCGGTGTATGGAGCACGTCTGACCGGAGGTGGTTTTGGCGGCGCGGTCATGGCACTGACCGATGCCACCTTCGGAGACAGTCAGGCGGCCGAGGTGGTCGCCGCCTACGGCAAGAAATTTGGCAGCCGACCGGATGTGCTGCACGCGTTGACCGGCAACGGCGCGCAGATTGTTTCCTCCCCGTAGTTACTCCCCGGTGAAGATCGCTGCCGCCTGCTGCACGTAGGCATCCACCCAAGGGTGCAGCAGAAGGAAATACAAAGCGCCCGCGATCGCGAGCATCGGGCCGAACGGCACGTGCACGCCCAGGCCGATCTCGGCCGGCTGACCATCGGGCGTTTCGGTGGGTGGAGCGGCGGGTGAGGACCGGCCGAAAAGCTTCTTCCAGACGAGGGCGAGGATGATCCAAATCGTTCCCACCAAGGCGCCGCCGAACACCGCGAAAACCGCCCCTGACCAACCGGTGAAAGCGCCGATGGCGCCGACGAATTTCACGTCGCCGAAGCCCATGGCCTCCTTTTTCAGCACCTTCTCAGCGGTCAAGGCGATCCAGAGCACCAGGCCCGAGCCGATGAGAAGACCGACAAGCGCGTCGATGCCGGAGTGCAAGCTGGCGATGACAAAGACCTCGTGGTACTCGCCATGGAGTGAGGGCACGAGGAAGGAGATGAACACGCCCGCAACTCCGAGTCCGATCGTGAAGATGTCGGGAATGACCATATGGTCCAAGTCGATGAAGGTCGCGCAAACGAGCGCGGACAAAAAAAACATCCCGCAAACCGCCTTGGCGGGAGAAAAGAGGCACCAGCAGCCCAGGAAAAGCAGCGCGGTCAGCAGTTCGATCGCCGGATAGCGGAGGGAGAAATTCCGTCCGCAGCAGCGGGCCCGGCCGCGCAGGAGCAGCCAGGAGAAGATC
>CALFNJ010000017.1 GCA_937902865.1 uncultured Opitutaceae bacterium | reverse complement strand
GAGCAGTAGAAGCAAGGGCCGGATGCGCTTGCCGCCACCCTCGATGAGGTACTGCGCGATGTCGGTGATGACGGCCACGTTGGAGGCGGACTGGCGGGCGAACTCCTGCTCAATGGCAGCGAGGTCGTCGCGGAGGAGGTCGAAGACCTCGGCAGCGGTCGCGATGGAGAGGGTGCTCACTCTTAGTTAGACTATCAGGGCTTGCGCGTTGTACGGCTATCGGATTTGCAAGTTTGATGGGGCAAAAAAGGCGGTGCCAGATCATCGTCCCCTGAGTTGGCATCTGTTTTCCTGGTAATGGCTGCCCGGCGAGGCCCCGTCCTCCTTCAGGGACGTCCTTAGGCAGGCTTCGAGGAGTGGACATGGCGGAAGGCAGGGAAGTTGAAAGGTTTTCGGGGCTGGTTCAACGGCGCAACGGAGGAAAGTGACAGGCAACAGGTGCCAGGTACCAAGGAAACGAGCGGACGAGAGGAACTAAGAAGGAGGAAGGAAGAATTAAGAAATCGGATTTCGATCCATCGGAAGTCTCGCACAGAGGCGCAGAAGCACGGAGATCGGCTCACGATCACTCGGATAGGTGATCGACCTCTGTGTCTCCGTGCCTCTGTGCGAGATGCCGAAGATTGGGTTTTTGATTCTTCCTTCCTTCTTCCCAATTTCCCCCAGCGCACCGGGGAAAAGCCGCCTTCGGGCATCGGGGACGGCGGGCGGCAGCGGTGGTAAGGCCGCGCGCGGCATTCATTTCAGGCGTCATGAAGATTCGTGCGGAACCTTTCCGCGGAAAGCTCGTCAAAATTCCCAACAGTTCCTGCAGGCCATAGGCCGGCGGGATTGTTAGTTGAAGCTGGACCTGGCGGGGTCGCGCAAGCGACCCCGCCTTGGCTTTTTTTGGCATTGGCCCTTGGCTTTCGTGCAGCAGCAAAACCACCTTATCGCCCTCCATGCGCGTCCTCATTGTCGACGATGAACTCGGCATTCGCAAAACCAGCCGCCTCGCGGTGGAAACGATGGGGCATGAGGTTGTCGATGCCCCCAGCGGCGCCCGCGCGCTGAAGGCGCTGGAGGAGACGCCCTTCGACGTCTGCTTTCTCGACGTCAAGCTGGGCGCCGACGATGGGCTGGAAGTGCTGGCCCGCCTGCTGCAAACCTCGCCGACGCTCGCCGTGGTGATGTTCACCGCCTTTGCCAACATCGCGACCGCGGTCGAGGCGATGCGGCGGGGAGCGTTCGATTTCATTCCCAAGCCGTTCACGCCCGACCAGATCCGGGCCGTGCTCGCCAAGATTGAGAAGACCCGTTCGCTCGAGTCGAAAGTGCGGCAGCTGGAGTCGCAGCTGGCGGACGAGGCCCCCGCGGTGGACCTCGGCTCGGCCGAGCCCGCGATGCAGCGGGCGCTCCAGATCGCGTTCCGTGCGGCCGAGACGCCCGCCACCATGCTCGTCCTCGGGCCGAGCGGGACCGGCAAGAGCGTGCTGGCGCGGGAGGTGCACAAGCGCAGCACGCAGCGCGAGGCGGCGTTCGTGACGATCAATTGCCCGAGCCTTTCCAAGGAGCTGCTCGAGAGCGAACTGTTCGGCCACGTGAAGGGCTCGTTCACCGGCGCCGTAGCGGACACGCAGGGCAAGGTCGCCGCGGCCGACGGCGGCACGCTCTTCCTCGACGAGATCGGCGAGATGCCGCTCTCGATCCAGCCGAAGCTTCTCCGCCTGCTGCAGGAGCGCGAATACGAGCGGGTGGGCGAGACGCGCCCCCGCAAGTCCAACGTCCGGGTCATCGCCGCAACCAACCGCAATCTCGCGGACGAGGTGAAGGCGGGACGCTTCCGCGAGGATCTGTTCTACCGGCTCAACGTCATCGCCGTCACGCTGCCCGGCCTGCGCGACCGCCCGGGCGACCTTTCGCGGCTGGCGGACAGCTACCTCGCCTTTTTCTCAGCCCGCATCGGCAAGCGCGTGCGCGCCTTTTCACCCGCCGTGACCATGGCCTTTGCCCGTTATACCTGGCCGGGCAATCTTCGAGAGCTGCGCAACGTGATCGAGCGGGCCGTGATCCTCGCGGTCGGCGAGCTGATCGAGCTGCCTGATCTGCCGGAGGAGTTTCACGACCAGGCGAGTCCGACGGTGGCGATGGGTGCGCACGTGACGATCGAGGCGGTCGAGGGCGAGCACATCCGGCGGATCCTCGCGGGCACGCGCACGCTGGACGACGCCGCCCGGACGCTTGGCATCGATCCCGCGACCCTTTATCGCAAACGGCAGAAGCTCGGACTGCTCTGAGCCGGAATCATGAAATCTCCGAAGCGAAACGTAGGGGCGTTCCTTGCGGACGCCCGTTCCCGTTGCCCACTTACCTCTCCGCTTGCGGAACACGACCGGGAGGTCGCGCCCCCATTGGAAAACCGCAAGCCGGGCGTCCATGAAGACCGCCTCTGCGTAAGCTGAGCGTTTCTCCGCGATGCTCCGCTCGCGCCTCACGCTCGGCCTGCTGCCTCTCCTGCTGCTTTTTCTGGTCGTCTGTCTTTACGCCTTCCGGGCGAGCCAGGATTTGGGCGCGGCGGTGCAGGGCATTCTCGATCGCAATTTCCAGTCGATCGCCCGCGTGACGGACATGCGCACGGCCCTCGGGCAGATGAACGATGCGCTCGGGCAGCTCGTCGTCCCCAATGGCGCCCGGGACGCGAGCCGCAACTTCGCGGCCGCGCGGGCCCGTTTCAAACGCAGCCTGACCGATGAGATGCTGACGGCACCCGCGCCGGCCAAGGCGGCGCTGCTCAACGAGCTCGACGAGCAGTTCCAGCGGTTCATCCAGGCCTCCGACATCGCTTTCCGCGGCGGCCCGTTCGACCTGGTCGGCCGCTATGGCCAGGCGGAGGGCGCCTTCCTGCAGGTCGGCACGGCGCTGGAGCAGGTGCTGGAGAGTGATCACGCGGAAATCCGGAATGCCGGTCTGCGCATCCGCAACCGGACCGAGGAAACCCTCCGGCTGCTGTTCGCGGCCATGGTTGTGGCGGTGGGACTGTTTTTCTTCCTGGCGTGGCGCCTGGGAAGCTCGCTGCTCGCCCCGATCAAGGCGCTCACCGAGTCGGTGGTGGCGCTCGGCCAGGGCGACCTCGAGCGCGAGGCGCCCGTGACCTCGCGCGACGAGCTCGGCCAGCTCGCGAAGGCTTTCAACGCCATGGCCGTGCACCTGCGTGCGTATCGCGAGGCGACGCTTGGCAAGGTGCTGCGCACGCAGCGGACGATTGAGGCGACGCTGACCTCGGCGCCTGATCCGGTGTTCGTCGTGTCCACCGACGGCACGCACACGGTGCGCAATCCTGCCGCGGAGCAGTTGGCGCAGTCGCCCGGATTCGAGCAGGGATTTCCGCCCGCCCTGGCCGAGCCGCTGGCGCGCGTGATGGCCACCGGCGATCATTATCTGCCGACCGACTACGGCCGGGCGGTGAATCTCCGGGTGGCGCGCGAAGAGCGCCATTACCTGCCGCGCATCCTGGCGATCGGCGACAAGCTCACGGAGTTCAAGGGCGCGGCGGTCATCCTGCAGGACGTGACGAAGTTCCGCCTGCTCGATGACGCCAAGACCAACCTCGTCGGCACGGTCAGCCACGAGCTGAAGTCCCCGCTGACGAGCCTGCGGATGGCGGTTTATCTGCTGCTCGAGCCGAACCTCGGCGAGCTGACGCCGAAGCAGCGCGAGCTGCTCGAAGGCGCCCGCGACGACGCCGAGCGGCTGCTGCGCATTCTCGACAATCTTCTGGATCTCACCCGCCTCGAAGGCGGAGCGTCCACGCTCGATCGCCAGCACATCACGGTCGCGGCGCTGCTCGAACAAATCGCGCGCGAAGCCCAGGGTTTCGTCGAGGCCGCGGGCCAGAAGCTGGCGGTCGAAATCGAGCCCGAACTCGGCGAAGAAGAGATGAACCTCGACGTCGATCGCATCCGCCACGTCTTCATCAATCTCCTGACCAACGCCTCGAAGTACTCGCCCGCCAGCGAGACGATCACGCTGAGCGCGGTGGCGGGCCCGCTGGGATTCGTCCGCTTTGCCGTGCGGGATCGCGGCCCGGGGATCGCTCCGGAGAATGCGGGACACATCTTCGACCGGTTCTATCGCGTGCCCGGCCAGAGCAAGTCGGGCGCCGGCCTCGGCCTCACCATCGCGCGGGAAATCGTCGTCGCTCACGGCGGCAGCATCAGCTGCGCAAGCGAAGTGGGGAAGGGGACGGAGTTTTATTTCCTGCTGCCGCGGTGAAACGTGGAGCGTTCCTTGCGGACGCCTGGCTCGCGGTTTTGGTCTCCCAGTGGGGACGCGACCTCCCGGTCGCGTGGATCGAAGGTAGGGACGGGCGGCCCCGCCCGTCCGGGCTTGAGGTGGAGCGCGTTGACCTCAACGCGCTGTTTGGCTCCGTCGTCGGTTGACGTGGACAGAGGTCTCAACGCGTTGGGGTCAACGCGTTCCACCTCGGAAAACAAGGACGGGCCGAGCCGTCCGTCCCTACCTTTGAACTGGTTGTGTGAGCGATGTTCGCCGGTCGACGGGGCGAACGGGCGTCCGCAAGGAACGCCCCTACATTGGTCGGGCAGATTGCGTCCGGACCGTAAAGCGCTCCGTGCAGGCTGCACGAAACCGGTTGGTTTTTGGCGGAGTGCGGGGAACGCCCCACGATTTCTACCGGTTGGACGCCAAAAACTTGAGCCCAAGCGGGAACCGGCGGCACGAGCCGTGGTTTATGGGGGGCATGAACAAAATCACCGGTTTGGCAGTTCTCATCGTTGGTTGTGTTTTGCTCTATTTTGGCTGGCAGGCCCATGAATCGGTGGCGTCGGACATGAGTTCCGCCGTCACCGGGGCCCCGACCGACAAGTCGCTGTGGCTCCTCGCCCTCGGCCTGATCGCCGCCATCACGGGGCTCTTCTCCACCATGCGGGGAAGCGGCAGCGCCCACTGAGCTCGCTCGCTTCCTCTGTTCCTTCGTTTGTCCGTCTCACTCAACTATCATTATCATCCCCAGATTATCATTCGTCATGAAAACGTCCGCTGATACTAAGCACACGCCGGAAGAGCTGATTTCCCAGATCAACAATCTCATGGAGGAAGCCGAAGCGCTTCTCGTCGGTCCCGCCGCCGAAAAGATCGGCGACAAGGTTTCCGATCTCCAGCACCGCCTGAGGAATGCCCAGGAGCGCCTCGGAGAAATCTACAGCAATGCGCGCGACAAGGTCGTGGATGGCGCGAAGGCCACCGACAAGACGATCCGCTCGCATCCGTACGAGTCGCTCGCCGTCGCACTGGGTGTGGGCGTACTCCTCGGGGCGCTGCTGCGCCGCAACAACGGCTAAACGGCGGGTGGCTCATCCCTCCCGACGTTTCGCCTTTATCCATCCTGTTTTTTCTACCCCATGCGCTCGGGCACCTCTGCGTCTCCCGGTTTGGCCGACGCCGCGCGGCGTCTCATCAGCGCGCTCCAGGCGTCGCTGCATGAGCGGGCCGAGCTGCTGTCGGTCGAACTGCAGGAGGAAAAATTCCGGCTGATCCAGGTCTTCATCTGGATCAGCGCCGCGCTGTTCAGCGGCATGCTCGCGCTGACGTTCGCCAGCATCACGTTGGTCTATCTCTTCTGGGATACGGCCCGGCTGGCGGTGCTCTGCTCGCTGACCGGCGTGTACGTGGCCGCGCTGATCTTCACCGCCACCTCGTTCAAGCGCTACCTGGCGCGCCAGCCCAAGCCGTTCGCCGCCACCGTGGACGAACTTCAGAAGGACCACGAGAGCACGCAGCTGGAGAACTGAACCGGACTGTTCATGTACCCGACGGAAGAGCTGAAATCGCTGGCGACGCGGAAGCGTGAGCTCCGCGCCCGCATTTCCTGGCACCGCTGGGAATGCGCCTCGGCCGGCGCTCGGCTTGCGCAGCCGTTGGAAGTCGTCGACCAATTGGCCGCGCACTGGCGGCAGCTCTCGCCGCTGTTGAAACTCTCCGCCGTGCCACTCGGACTGCTGTTCCGACCCCACCGGAAATTCAAGTGGTTCCGGATGTTCGGCACGCTGTTGCGGCTGGCGCCGTCGATCATCCGCACGTTCCGCGCCTACCGCGCCTCCACCGCGGAGGCGTGAGGTGATTTCGGTTATCCGGAGTTCAGTGAATCAGGAAGCGGCTCTGCCGTCTGGAGGTGGAACGCGTTGTCCCTAACGCGTTTTTGACCCTGTCCGCGTTTCGGTGGGTTCACGCTTGCTGTGCCGCCAGCGCGTTAGGGACAACGCGCTCCACCTGCGGAGAAGGTAGGGACGGGCGGCCCGCCCGTCCGGTTGGACTCCGCAAACAT
>CALFNJ010000016.1 GCA_937902865.1 uncultured Opitutaceae bacterium | reverse complement strand
TTTTTTTTTTTGGTTGTGAAAGGAGACGGCGGCTACCGAGTGCTACACTCGTTTCCGATATTACGCTCTTCCTATCGGGGCGATAGGTGCTGGGGTAAGTGCGGCGGCAACGACGAGCGCTCCGGCAAGGCCCGCCTCTCGCGCAAGGCCGCGAGGAAGGAGATGGAAGGCCAGCAGCCGCCCGCCGCCGCCCCGGCCGCCCAGTAAGCGATCCCGCTCTCATCTTCAAAGCCGCGACCCAGGTCGCGGCTTTTTTATTGTCCACGCGCAGTCGCCAAGGGACTGAATTTCGATCCGGTTTCACGCAGAGGACACGGAGCACACAGAGATCGATCTCTGTGTACTCCGTGTCCTCTGTGTGCAACCGGTTTGAAAATCTGATTTCGCTCCTTTTCTCGCACCGGCGTTCCTGCCTTCCTCGCGCCATGAATCTTCTCGTCACCAACGACGACGGCATCGACAGCATTTTCCTGGGCGAACTGGTCCAGGCCCTGCGCACCGCCGGCCATATCGTCGCCGTGGTGGCACCCAAGCGGGAGCAGAGCTGGATCGGCGCCGCCAAATCGCGCCATCGGCCGGTCACTTCGGAAACCGCCAACCGCGGCCTCGGCTGCCCGACTTGGATCGTCGACGGCACGCCCAGCGATTGCGTGAACATTGCCCTCGCCCATCTTCTGCCCCGCACCACCACCGGCGCGCCAGGCATCGCCACGGAAAACCACGGTGTCTTGCCGATCGAGGCGGTTATCAGCGGCATCAACATCGGCCTCAACGCCAGTCTCGGCTTCATCCTCGCCAGCGGCACGATCGGTGGCGCCTGGGAAGGAGCAATCCATGGGGTTCCTGCCGTCGCCCTGTCCCAAGACCTCTCCTTCGAGGCCTACGACCGCCTGAAATATGCCGGCGGAGCTCCCGAGCCCGACCTGCTCGCCATCCTGAAAATCTCCGCCGCGCATGCCGCCCGGCTCGTTCCGCCGCTCTGCGCCGCCACCGCGCCGCGCAGCTTCACGGTGCATAACCTGAACTTCCCCTACCCCTGCCGCCCCGACTCCGTGCTCCGCCGCACCGTGCCGGCGAAAGTCGTCGTGCCCGGATTGTTCAGCCCGGCGCAGGACGACGGCACCCACCGTTTCGTTTTCCAGCTCGGCGAAGATATCTCGCCCGCGGAGCCGCTGAGCGACCGCGCCGCTCTCGCCGCCGGATTCATCAGCCACACGGTCCTCGATTACCGGAAGCTCGGCCAATAGCGGTCGCAGGTGGAACGCGTTGTCCCCAACGCGTTGAGCGCTCCGTCCACGTTCCAGGCTGGCAACGTCAAGAGCGCGTTGAGGTCAACTCGCTCCACCTCGGAATCGGCGCTTCAGATCGTCCGCGGTCTTCGTCCTGAAAAGCCAGCAGCCGCCTCACGGCGGCTGCTACATTTCAACCCTCGATCCAACGCTTAGAGTGATCAGAGCGGCGGATCCGCCCGCACGACCACGCCGTTCTCGACCACGATCTCACGTTCCT
>CALFNJ010000015.1 GCA_937902865.1 uncultured Opitutaceae bacterium | reverse complement strand
GTGATCGTGAGCGCGGCAAGGATCGGCACTCCTCCTGCCAGCAGCGTGCCCAGGGTCCGCGTGAAACGGACCACCGTTGCCTTGAGCAGCAGCGACCCCAGCAGCGGCAAGTGGAGCGCCACGAAATCGCCCGCCCGCCGCCCCTTTTCCGTTCGCACCAGGAGTCGGACCAGCACGCTGGCGGCGATCGTCAGGAGCGCTGCCCACATCGCATGCCGGCGGAGAAACTCGGATAACCCCAATACCGCCAAGGTCAGCGGTGGCAGGGACTGCCCCTTGAGCAGGCCGTCGAAGATGCCCTGAAATCGCGGGACAATAAACACCATCAGCGCGGCGACGATCGCGAGCGCAACCGCCATGATCACGACCGGATAGGTCATCGCCGCCCGGACCCGCCCCTTGATGCGCTCCCGTTTCTCCATGAGCAGCGCCAGCCGTTCCAGCACGACTCCGAGAACCCCCGCCGCCTCGCCCGCTCTCGCCATATTCACGTACAGCGGATCGAAGGGCGGGCCGATGCGAGCCAGACCCGCGGAAAAAGTGCCGCCACCGCGGATCGCATCCGTCAGCGTCTCGAGCATCGTCCGAAACGCTCGATTCCGCTGCTGCCGCCCCAGCGCGTCCAACGCCCGCACCAGCGGCATTCCCGCACCGACCAGCGTCGCCAGCTGTCGCGTGAATGCCGCCAGCTCCTTCGGCCGGAGCGGTCTTCCGCCGAGCGGTCTCCACCTCGAACCCTCGCCTCGCGCCTTTGCCTTTTCCGCTCCCGCCACGCCGCTTTCCGTTTTCTCCTGGCGCGGAGCCCACCGCGAACCATGTCGCTCGTTGATTCCCTCTCCGCTTTCACCCGTCGCAGACATTTTCATTTCTCTACCGAAACGCCTGCCAGGCCTGCTCTCTTTCACGCGCTCTTCCCTCAAGAGTGCGTCCGTTCAAATCGCGCACACGCCGCCAAAAAAAGGTAGGGACGGGCGGCCCGCCCGTACGGCTCGATTCCGCTCCAGCCTCGATCCAAGACCCGCGGGCCGCGCGTCCCTACCTCATACCAAGCGCAGCCAATCCGTCGTGGCCGCAAAAACGCACAAAACCCACAAAGTCCGATCGTCTCCGTTTTTGCGTCTTATGCGCCTTTTAGCGGCCAAATCCGCCGGCTTGGCACCGCCTCAGGTGTAGCGAACCACTTCCTCCAGCGTCGTGACGCCCTCCCGGGCCAGCCGAAGTCCTTCC
>CALFNJ010000014.1 GCA_937902865.1 uncultured Opitutaceae bacterium | reverse complement strand
GGCGCGATGATCACTATCCAACAAGGGAAGGCCTCCGCTTCAGTCCCCCCCGCGGTGTAACGCAAACCGGCTAAATAACGCCGCCGCAGATTTTTTTCGGCGGGCTTGCGCGAGATTTTCCGGATGGCAAGCTGGGCGGGCATGCCCACCCCCTCATCCCCCCCAGATGACGCGGTGCACAGCGAGACGTTTCTCCGTTCGCTGATGCGCCGCCAGCTGAGCCTCTCCACCGCCTGCGCCGCGACGTTCCTCGTCGTCCTGCTGGGCCTTCCACTCCTCAACTATTTCCTGCCCGATCTCATGGCCACGCGCGTGGCGGGCTTCACCCTCACCTGGCTGATCCTCGGCGTGCTGTTCTTCCCGTTCGTCTGGATCATCTCCTGGACCTTCATCAAGCGCTCCATCGCGCTGGAGGAAGACGAAGTGAATTCGGTGAAACGCTGACCCCGCCGCCCCGCCATGATGACCGCTTTCCTTCCCCTCGCTTTTCTCAACGGCGTCGATCCCTGGATCTTCACCTTCTCGCTCCTCACGGTGGTCATGACCATCGCGATGGGCTTCTGGTCGGCCCGCCAGTCGAAGACCGCCAGCGACTTCTTCGTCGCCGGCCGCTCGGTCTCCGTCGGCTGGAACGCCTCCGCGATCTCCGGCGAATATCTGTCCGCCGCGTCCTTCATGGGCGTGGCCGGCATGGTCATGTCCTCGGGCTATGACGCCCTCTGGTACCCGGTCTGCTACGCCTGCGGCTACCTCTTCCTGCTGCTGTTCATCGCCGGCCCGCTGCGGCGCTTCGGGGCGTACACCATTCCGGACTTCGCCGAAGGCCGGTTCGACTCGCCGATCTTCCGCAAGATCGCCGTCTGCTTCGTGCTCTTCATCGGATTCTTCTACACGATGCCGCAGATGAAGGGCGCCGGCGTGACGCTCGCCTACATTTTCCCCGGCATGCCGTACTGGGGCGGCGTCGTCCTCGTCGGCGCGGTCATCACGCTCAACGTCGCGATCGGCGGCATGAAGGGCATCACCCTCGTGCAGGCCGTCCAGTACTGGGCCAAGATGTTCGCGATCTCGGTGCCGATCTTCGTGCTGATGTCCGTCTTCGGTTTCTACAACGGCCAGATCGGCGCCAACGCCGTCAACGCCGCGGGATCGACCGCCGCGCCCGTGACGCAGGTGGTGGAGCGCAAGCCGCTCGATCCGAAGGCGCCGAAGGACGACAAGTGGGTCGCGCCGTTCGGTCCGCTGACGACGAAAGCGGTGAACGCCGCCGCGGCCGCCCTCCCGGCGGACCAGCGTGCCGCCTACCTCGCTGAGCACCAGAAGCCCTATTCCCTGCTCTACACGTATTCGCTGATCATGGCGCTCGTCTGCGGCACGGCCGGACTTCCGCACATCCTGGTCCGCTTCTACACGAATCCCGATGGCGCCGCAGCCAAGCGCACCACGATGTGGGTGATGATCCTCATCGGCATCTTCTACGTCTTCCCGCCGATCTTCGGCGTGATCGGGCGAAACTTCATGCCGGAGCTCTACGCCGGCGTCGGCGCGAAAGGCACGGACAAGGTCGTGCTGGAACTGCCGACTCTCGTCGGCGCCCGCTTCGGCGTGCTCGGCTCGATCCTGAGCGGCGTGACCTGCGCTGGCGCGTTCGCCGCGTTCATGAGCACCTTCAGCGGCCTGCTGGTCTCGATGACAGGTGCGCTCGCGCACGACGTCTACGGCCGCATGCTCAAGCCGAACGCCACCGCGGAGGAGCGGCTCCGGGTGTTCAAGTGGTGCGCCGTGCTGATCGGCGCGGTCGCCATCGTGCTCGGCACCTTCGTCGAGAACCTCGAGATCAACTTCATGGTCGGCCAGGCCTTCGCGATCGCGGCGGCGAGCTACTTCCCGCTGCTGTTCATGAGCGTGTGGTGGCGCGGCATGACGATGAAGGGCGCGGCCGCCGGCATGCTCGTCGGCGGACTCTGCGCGCTCGGCGGCGCGGCGCTGACGAACTTCAGCGCGCTGGCGCTCGATCCCGGCCCGATGGGCAAGGTCTTCGCCGGCTTCAAGGGCCTGAACGTCTTCTGGGCCTCGCATCCCCTGCTCCGCATCCTCTGTGAACAGCCGGCCATCTGGGCCGTGCCGCTCGCGCTCGTGCTGATGGTCGTGATTTCCAAGGCCACGGCCGCGCAGGTGCCGAACAACATCCGCATGAAGATGCTCGTCCTCCACGCCCCCGAGAAACTGGGCCTCAAGCAGGAGTACATCCAGGAGCAGGGCGGACCGGCGCACTGAGATTGAAGCAACACACGGCCGCGTCACCGCGGCCGAAATGTCCGAGGAGGGCGGGTCTTCGACCCGCCCTTTTTATTTCTGGGCCCAGGGCCAGGCACGGATGGGTTTACCACCAACCTTCCGATCCGGTTTCGCACTGAGACACAGAGCACACAGAGGACGGATTGGAATCTCTGTGTACTCTGCGTCCTCTGCGTGAAACGGATTGGGTGGATCTTGAGTCCCCTGATGAACGCGACCGGGAGGTCGCATCCCCAAAAATGCAGTTTCCGAAGGTGAGGAAGTTCCCAAGGTGGGGCGCGTTATCCCTAACGCGCCGAAAATCGTTATCCGCGTTTATGGCCGACGGAGCCAAACCGGCGCGTTAGGGATAACGCGCCCTACCTTCAGGTCCTTGCGACCGCCGGCGCCGACGCCGTCTCGCGCTTGAGCTCGCGGGTCATCAAGGCGGCCAGCGCGGCGGCAGGCTTCTTGCCGGAGAAAAGGATCGCGTGCGTCTCGCGGAGGATCGGCGCGTCGATTTTTTTCTCGGCGCACAGCCCGGCGAAAGACGCGGCGGTGTTGTAGCCCTCGACCACGGTGCGCCGGTGGGCAATCAGCTCCGCGGCGCTGCGGCCCTCGCCGATCAGCTGGCCGAATTCGCGGTTGCGGCTCCAGCCGCCGTGGCAGGTGGCCACCAGGTCACCGAATCCGCTCAGTCCGTAGAAGGTCTCCGGCCGCGCGCCGAGCGCTGCGCCGACCCGCACCATTTCCGCGAGCGCCCGCGTGAGGAGCGCGGCCTTGGCGTTGTCGCCGAGCTTCAGTCCGTCGCAGCAGCCCGCGGCGATCGCGTAGATGTTCTTGAGGCATCCGCCGTATTCCACGCCGGCCGGATCGTCGCTCGTGTAGATGCGCAGCGTCAGGCCGCTGAGCGCGGTCTGGACATCGGTCACGCAGGGGTTCGCCCGCTCGGCCGCCAGCACCATCGCCGCCGGCAGACCGCGCGCAACCTCGGCCGCGTTGGTGGGACCGGTGAGCGCCGCCACCGCGTGCTGCGGCAGCACCTCGGCCAGAACCTGAGAGGGACGCAGATAGGTTTCGCGCTCCAGGCCCTTGACGAGGCTCACGACCAACCGCAGCCGCGAAGCTCCGCCGCGAAGGTCGCGCAGGCGCGTGGCCGTTTCACGCAGCGCGTGCGACGGACTCGCGATCAGGACCACCTCGGCGCCTTCGATGCCCGCGGCCAGATCCGCGGTGACACGTAGTTCGGCCGGCAGCGGAAAGCCCGGCAGGTATTCCTTGTTTTCGCGCGTCGCCGCCATCGCCGACGCCTGCTCGGCCCGGCGCGGTACAAGGGTGACCTCGTGCGCCAGCCGCACGAGGTGCACGGCGAAAGCCGTACCCCACGCTCCGGCGCCGATGACGCAGAAATTCATGCGGCGAGGTCTAGCCCACGAAGCAGGCGAAGAACACGAAAAAGTTCGGCGTCACGGAAATGTGCAAAAACATGACGCGCTCCAAAGGCAGGGACGGGCGGCCCGCCTGTCCACTTCGACTCCGCCAGGTGGAACGCGTTGTCCCCAACGCGTTGAAACCTCCGTTCACGAAATATCACGGACGGAGCCAAACAGCGCGCTGAGGTCAACGCGCTCCACCACGAATACGGCTGCGCACGCGCCGGAAACCGCCGCCCGGAGGTCGGCGGCCCCCTTCGGCAAGGGGAAAGTCGGAGCAACGCGACCGGGAGGTCGCGTCCCCATTTCAGGCTTCGGCGGTCTGAACTTACTTCAGGAACGCCGGGATCTTTTCTCCGGCGATGATCTGCTCGAAGGTCTCGCGGGCGTTGACGAGCTCGAAGGAGGAGCCCTTGACGAGAACCTCGGCAGCCATGGAGCGCGTATTGTAGCGGCTGGCCATCACGTAGCCGTAGGCGCCGGCGCTCATGAACGCGAGGAGCTCGCCCTCGCCCACTTCCTGGATCTGGCGGTCCTTGGCGAAGCAGTCGCCGCTCTCGCAGATGGGACCGACGACGTCGGCCACGAGGGCACGGCGGGCGGTATCGCGGTGGAGCGGCACGATCTCATGGTAGCTGTCGTACATCGCGGGACGCACGAGGTCGTTCATCGCGGCGTCGACGATCAGGAAGTTCTTGCCCGCGCCGCGCTTCAGGTGCTCGACCCGGGAGAGCAGCACGCCGGCGTTGCCGACCATGAAGCGGCCGTGCTCGAGGAGAATCTTGAGGCCAAGCGGCCGGAGCAGCGGGACGAGCGCCGCGCCATAGGTTTCCGGCGTGAGCGGACGCTGGTCGGCCGGCAGCGCATCCCACCAGGCCTGCTGACCGCTCGCGAGCGCATCGCGATAAACGATGCCCATGCCGCCGCCGATGGAGAAATAGGTGATGCCATACTTGGCCTTCAGATCGGCCACGAACGCCGAGACCTTTTCCACCGCCTCGACGAACGGCTGCACCGACGTGAGCTGGGAACCGATGTGCATCTGCACGCCGCGCAGCTGGATGTGGGGATACTTCGACGCAGCCTCGTAGGCGGCGGCGGCGTACTTCAGCGGAATGCCGAACTTGTTGTCGCTCTTGCCGGTGGTGATCTTCGCGTGCGTGTGGGCGTCGACATCCGGGTTGATGCGGATGGCGATCGGCGCCTTCACGCCGAGCTTGCCCGCCACGTGATTGATGCGGGCGAGCTCCGGCTCGCTCTCGACGTGGAAGGAGAAGATGCCGCCTTCGAGCGCGAGCTTGATCTCAGCCTCGGTCTTGCCGACGCCGGCGAAGACGCTGCGGCGGATGTCCGCCCCCGCCGCCTGCACACGCTTGATCTCGCCGCCGCTCACGAGGTCGAAACCGGCGCCGAGGTTCGCGAAGTGCCGCAGCAGCGCGAGGTTGGAGTTGGCCTTCATCGCGAAGCAGATCTGGAGATCCAGGCCGGTCAGTCCCTTGGCGAGACGCGTGTAGTTGTCCGCGATCGTGGCCGCGCTATAGACATAGGTCGGCGTGCCGTAGAGCTGCGCGACGCCGGCGAGGTCGACGGACTCGCAATGGAGGTTCTGCCCGATGTAGCGGAAGTGGTGCATGGAGGAGGAAGACGAAGGACGAAAAAGTCGTGAAAACCCGCACCCTAGCGAGTTTCCCCTTGATAAAACGACCCTAAACTTACGAAGTTTCGCTCGTGCGCCGCATCCTGAGAAAGCTCTGCCACCGCCCCGCCGTCCGCTTCGGACTGGACCGGGACACTCGTGGCCGGCTGCGGGATCCGCGTTTCGTGAGCTTCGTTGCGCAAAGCAACCGCAAGCTGCTCAACACGGATCTGCACGACGCCGTGCTGCGGGGCCGCAAGCTCGCCCGGCACGCGCTGCTGGCGCTGCTCGCCCTGGGTGGCACCTGGGTGCTGATCGAGAGCGCGCGAGCATTCTCGGTGTTCTGAGCGAAATCGTGCGGTTCGCGCCGGTTTCGAGATCGATTTGTTGGGGACGTCACCTCTTGGTCGCGTTCCGACGGCGACCGGGAGATCGCCGCCCCCAGTAGAGTGGGTCTCTGACCCGCTCGGCCAAGTCGAAGACTTGGCCTACTTCGCGGCTTCCAAGACAAGGGCGTCCGTAAAGAACGCCCCTACTCAAGCCGCTCCGCCGCCCGTGCTGTTGGAGACGGGCTTGAAGACGCTGCGGAAACTCGCCTTCAGGTAATCGCGATTCATCCGCGCGATGAAATCGTGGCTGATCGTCTTCGGGCACGCGGCGCTGCACTCGTACTGGTTGGTGCAGTTGCCGAAGCCCATCGCGTCCATCGTGCTCACCATCGCGAGCACGCGCTTGTCGCGCTCCGGCTGACCCTGCGGGAAAAGTCCGAGCTGCGAAACCTTGGCCGAGACGAAGAGCATCGCACTCGCATTCCGGCAGGCCGCGACGCAGGCGCCGCAGCCGATGCATGCGGCCGCGTCCATCGCGAGGTCGGCGTCGTGCTTCGGCACCGGGATCGAATTCGCGTCCGGCGCGGCTCCGGTCCGAACGGTGATGAATCCGCCCGCCTGCATGATCTTGTCGAAGGCGGAGCGATCCGTGATCAGGTCCTTGATCACCGGGAACGAACGCGCGCGGAACGGCTCGACCACGATGAGGTCGCCGTCGTGGAAGCTGCGCATGTACAGCTGGCAGGTCGCGATGCCGCGGCCGGGGCCGTGCGGCTTGCCGTTGATCGTGCATGAGCACGTGCCGCAGATGCCCTCGCGGCAATCGTGCGCGAACGCGATCGGTTCCTCGCCCTTCGTCGTGATGTCGTCGTTCACGACGTCGAGCATCTCGAGGAAGGACATGTCGGGGTTCAGGTCCTTCGCCGCGTAATCGACGAATTTGCCGGGCTGATTCGGGCCGGCCTGGCGCCAGACGCGCAGGGTGACGCTGAGGGACGACTTGCTGGTGGAGGAAGCGACCATTGGGGAATCAGGTGACGGTGGTCAGGAGATGGGAAGCAGGCGAAGGCGGCTTATTTGTAGTTTCGCAGGCTCATCTTCACGGTTTCGTAATTGAGCGGCTCCTTGTTGAGCAGCGGAGCCTTGCCCTCGCCCTGGAATTCCCAGGCGGCGACGTGACCGAAATTCTCGTCGTCGCGCTTGCACTCGCCGTCGGGATACTGGTGCTCCTCGCGGAAATGTCCGCCGCAGCTTTCCTCGCGCGTGAGCGCGTCGAGGCAGAGCAGCTCGCCGAGTTCGATGAAATCCGCCACGCGACCGGCCTTCTCCAACGACTGGTTCAGGGTGTCGCCGGAGCCGGGCACATTGACCGTCGCCCAGAATTCCTCGCGGAGCTGCGGCAGCTCCTTGAGCGCCTGACGCAGGCCGGAGGCCGTGCGGGCCATGCCGCAGTGCTCCCACATCAGCTTGCCGAGCCGCTTGTGGAAATGGCTGACGGGTTCACGACCCTTGGTCGAAAGCAGCCGCTTGGTCACGCCGAGGATGCTTTCCTCCGCGGCCTTGAACTCCGGCGCATCAGGCGACGGACGCGAGCCGGGCTTCTGGCCCGCGAGGTAGTCGCCGATCGTGTACGGAATGACGAAGTAACCGTCGGCCAGACCCTGCATCAGCGCCGAGGCGCCGAGGCGGTTCGCGCCGTGATCGGAGAAGTTGGCTTCGCCCAGCACGAAAAGGCCGGGGACATTGGACATCAGGTTATAGTCCACCCACAGGCCGCCCATCGTGTAGTGGATGGCGGGATAGATGCGCATCGGCACCTGATAGGCGCTCTCCGCGGTGATCTCGTGGTAGATGTCGAAGAGGTTGCCGTAGCGCTCGCGCACGCCGTTCTCGCCGAGGCGGCGGATGGCGTCCGAAAAATCCAGATAAACGCCGAGCCCGCTCTCACCGACGCCGCGGCCCTCGTCGCACACGCGCTTCGCGGCGCGGGAGGCGATGTCACGGGGACACAGATTGCCGAACGCCGGGTACATCCGCTCGAGATAATAGTCGCGATCTCCCTCAGAAATGGCGTTCGGCTCCTTGAGGCGGTCCTCCTTTTTCTTCGGGACCCAGATGCGGCCGTCGTTGCGCAGCGACTCCGACATCAGCGTGAGCTTCGACTGGTAGTCGCCGCTCACCGGGATGCACGTTGGATGGATCTGCGTGTAGCAGGGATTCGCGAGGCACGCGCCGCGCTTGTAGGCTCGCCAGATGGCGGTGGCGTTGCTCTGCCGCGCGTAGGTCGAAAGATTGTAGACGTTGCCGTAGCCGCCGGTGGCGAGGATGACCGCGTCCGCCGCGTGCCGCTCGATCGCGCCGGTGAGCAGATTGCGGACAATGATGCCCTTGGCGTGACCGTTCACGATCACGAGATCGAGCATCTCGCTGTTGGTGTGCAGTTCCACCGCGCCGGCACCCACCATGCGCGACAGCGCCGAGTAAGCGCCGAGGAGCAACTGCTGGCCGGTCTGGCCGCGCGCGTAGAACGTGCGGCTGACCTGCGCTCCGCCGAAGGAACGGTTGGCGAGCAGGCCGCCGTATTCGCGCGCGAACGGCACGCCCTGGGCGGCGCACTGGTCGATGATGTTGACCGAGACCTCCGCGAGGCGGTGGACATTGGCCTCACGCGAACGGTAATCGCCGCCCTTGATCGTGTCGTAGAAGAGCCGGTAGACGCTGTCGCCGTCGTTCTGGTAATTCTTGGCGGCGTTGATGCCGCCCTGGGCGGCGATCGAGTGGGCGCGGCGGGGGCTGTCGTGGAAGACGAAGCTCTTCACCTTGTACCCCAGCTCCGCGAGCGTGGCCGCGGAGGACGAACCGGCGAGGCCGGCGCCGACAACGATGATGTCGTATTTCCGCTTGTTGGCCGGGTTGACGAGCTTGATGTCGGCCTTGTGCTTGCGCCACTTGTCCGCCAACGGACCAGACGGGACTTTGGATTCGAGTTTGGCCATGGCGAAATCAGCGGCGGGCGGTGCGGGAGGTGGACGGAGCTCGGAATCCTTCGCGCAGCCCCTTCATCCCGGTCAGGACCGAGCCGGGGATGGCGAGATTGCCGAGAAAATAGGCGAGGCAGAAAACCAGCGTGAGCTTGCGCAGGGCGCCGGACCACTTGGCGGAGCGCCAGCCCATCGTCTGGAAAAAGCTGTCGATGCCATGCAGCAGGTGGAAGCTCAGCAGGCCGACGGCGATGATATAAAACACGGACACGATCGGATTCTGAAATCCGAGGATCACCATGCTGTGAACATCGAGCACCTCGGCTCCCGCCTTGATGACCGGAAAGCCTGCGACCCGGTAGTCGGCCGCCATGACGTAGCGCGGCAGGTTCTCCTTGAACTGCGCACTGCCCGCGACGCCCAGCGTGAATTGCGCGAGGTGATAGATCACAAACGCGAGCACGACATAGCCGGTCCAGCGGACGAAACGGGAGGACAGCGTGGCCTGGATCCAGTGCTTCGCCGTCGCGGGGCCGTTGCCCGTGCGGGCCTGCTTGTTTTCCAGGGCGAGCGCGGTGGCCGCCCAGATGTGGATGCCCACGCTGATCAGCAGGACGATTCGAGCCACCCACAGCAGCGGTCCCATCTGATGAAGGAAGGCCGCGTAGCCGTTGATGTGATCGGGATCCTGAAATATCTGTAGATTGCCAACGAGGTGTCCGACCACGAAGCCGACCAAAATCAGGCCGGTCAGGGCCATGAGGAATTTACGCCCGATGGAGGAATGAAACAGGTTGCCAGCGAGACTCATCTTGGGGTTTGAAGGCCGTTTTGCATCGAACCAAACGCACGCACAGACAACCATTGGTGGCCAAAGCCACCCGGGTTGTAAAGGCCGCCGCGCGGACGGGACGATTATTAGCGAGCCTAACCGGTTTTCGCGGTCAGCTACTTCACCAACGGCTTGAGGAGGGCAAATTTGCCGCTCGCCGCCGGTGCGATGAACTTCCTCCGAAAGGCGTTCACCCGGGCCCCGGAGCCCAGCAGGGCCGACAGGGCAGCTTCGATTTCGCCATGAGGTCCGGCCTCATCGGCGACATAATGAAAATCCCAGCGGGTCTCGCCCGTCTGCACGAGCGAGTAGTGCCAGCAGACGAAGCTCTCCGGCAGCGCCGCATCGATGTCGTCGGGCGACACCAGGGAGCCATCCGGCCGGAAATACAGCCCGGCCTCGCGTCCCAGCAGGCGGAATCCTGCTGAGCCGCGCTGGACGATGTCGCCGGTGTGGTACCGACGCAGCGGCATGGCTTCACGGTCCCGCGTCGTCACATGAATCTGGAAAACCTCGGGCAGCTCCGGCCGCCACGGCACGAGCTCGATGAAGGCGTTCGCATCGACGACCCGCGAGTTGCCCTGGAAGGCCTCGCCCACGAAGAGGTACCCCGCCTCCGTCGAGCCATAGAGATCGACCTGAGGCGCGGGAAACGCCTCGGCGATGCGCTTGCCATGCTGCCGGCTGGCCTTGCCGTAGGTCAGGATGACCGCGCGCACGCTCGGCACTTTCACGCCGCGCTTCTGCACCGCGCGCGCCAGCAGCGAAAGATAAACCGGCTCGCCTTCGAGCACCTCGGGCTGCGTCGCCTGCAGTTCCAGCACGATGCGATCCCACTCGCTCTCCGGGAAAACAAACGGATCGCTCGAGAGATTGAGATAGACCGTGCCGTCGAAATAGCGGTTCGGGAACGGATGATCCTCGTAGGGGCAAAGGTTGCTCGAGCAGCCGACCGGCGCGAGGACGCACTTGCGATAGGGACGCTCCGTGAATTCGCGGAGAATCGGGGAAGCCTGATAGGCGCGCGCCGTCTGCGCGTTCCACCAGCCATCCTCCATGATGACCGTCATCGGCGACTGCGTCGTTCCACCGGTCGACTCGTATTCGTAACGCTTGGTCTGAAATCCGCGTTCGATCTCGGCGTAGTCCGAGAAAAAAGCCTGATGGCCGCGCGCGACGATTTCCTTTTTGGAAAGCGCGGGAATCTCGCGGTAACAGGACCACTGGAGCGGCGCCGTGTGCAGCGGAAAGCGCTGCGCATACAGCGGGCTGCGCTCGTAGATCCGGCGGATTTCGCCTTCCAGCGCCGGAGGGAGGAAATCCCCGGAGTTCGGTCCGAGGACCGCCGGGGGGTTGGCAAAAGTCGGCGCGGGCATGAGGGTTAAGACGCGCAGCTAAGCGGAGGGTTGCGTGAAGTCAAACGCCCGGCTTTTTCCGCGCCGCCCACACCGGCTCGAAGAGCCACAAGGCGTTCAACACGAGCGCATGCGTGATGCGGCCGGAGCGGGCCCAGGCGAAGACTTCCTCCACCGGCGCGGTCGACACCGCGATCTCCTCGTCGTGATCCCACTCGGCCTCGCCGGTTCGCACCGCGTCCTCCACGAGCACCAAATGACAACGATTGTTCTGCATCGCCGGGTTCGGATGAACGCTGCCGAGGAGACGGGCCGCCGTGCCGGCATAACCGGTTTCCTCGCGCAATTCGCGCACGCCGGCCGCCACCGGATCCTCGCCCCGTTCAATCACGCCGCCCGGGACTTCGAGGGAAAAGGCATCGGTGCCGTAGCGAAATTGCCGGACGAGGACGAGTTCACCCGCGGACGTGAGCGCAATCACATTCACCCAGTCGGGAGCATCGATCACGACGAAGTCCCGCTCCGTCTCACGTCCCGGATGGCGGAACTGCACACTGAGAAGATCCAGGATCCGCGTGCTCGCGAGCACACGCTGGCCGCGCCGCTCCCAGCGGGCCGGATCGGAGGAGGACGAGTTCATGTGGCTCAAAACAAAAATGCCTCCCGCCGCGGAGGCGAGGAGGCATTCAAAGGGAAAACCGCGAAGAGGTTATTTCTTCGGCAGCTTGAGCTTCTGGCCGGGCTGCAGCTTGGAGGAATTGACGCCCGGATTCACCGCCGTCAGGTCCGCGATGCTCACGCCCTGGGAACGGGCGATCTTGGCAAAACTGTCGCCCGACCTGACGACGTATTCGCCCGGGCCCGCGACCACCGGGCCGCTGCTCTTGCCCGCGACCGGAGCCGGACGCTTCTGGGCTTCCTCGATCTTCGTGATGCGGCCGCTGGCGTCATTGATCATTTCGCCGAGGCGGTTGACCGCCGTCTGCGTCTGCTGCACGAGCGAAGCGACATCCTTCGTGGCCTTGTCGGCCGTGCCGGCGGCCGTATTGGCCGTGGACTCGATATTGTCGATCTTGGAGACCTTATCCTCATGGGCCGCAAGGGTCTTGTTGGCGGAAGAAACCTTCACCAAAGCGACGGCCGAGAGCACCAGCGCCAGCAGGCCGACGATCACGCCGGCCACAGGCAGGTACGAGGTGTTGTTATCACGAGAAATGGTATCCATGTTTAAATGTAGTAGGTGCGCAGAAGTATCGGAACCTCCCTGCGAAGCAAGCAGAGATTATTAACACTTATCCTCGGAAAAACATGGCCGGATGCGAGTGGTGGAATGCGTTGACAGACCCCACCAATGCGCGTGCCTTGGACCACTTTTCGGGGTGTAGCTTAGCCTGGTAGAGCGCCTGGTTTGGGACCAGGAGGTCGCAGGTTCGAATCCTGTCGCCCCGACCAGCTTTCGAGCCGAAGCGCGGGCTATTTTCCCGCGGCGGGCAGCGTGATCGACGGCATGGCCGGCGCCGGGGCTGCAGGCGCCGGATTCGCGTCCTTCTTCGCATCAGCCGCGGCCGTGGGCAGGCTGGCCCGGAGCATGAACGCGCGCTGCGCCCAAGCGCCCGACGGATCGATCTGCATCAGCTGATCCGAAAGTTTGGTGACGTCAGCCGAACGGCCGGCATCAGACGCCTGTTTGGCGAGGTGATACGCGGCTTCCGCGCGCACGCCCTTGAGCTGATTGGCATCGTCGGCCAACTGCTTCAGCGCGGCTTCGCCTTCCGCCGTCTTGCCGGCGCCAAGCTTGGCCATCGCCGCACCGAGTTGGGCACGAGCCGCAAAAGGTCCGGTCTTCAGCGACGCCGCAGCCTTCTCGTAGCCGGTCTGGGCATCCGCAAACTTACCCGCGGTGTAGGCATCGTCCGCCAGGCTCAGCAGCGCCAGCCCCGCCAGCGAGTGGCCCGGATTGGCCGCGGCGAAAGCCGCGAGCTTCTCCGGCGTGGTCGCCGCCTTGTAGTCGGCTTCAATGCCCTTTTCGCGGCTGCCCTGGTACAACTGCCAGCCGCCCACCGCCAGGATCGCGATCAGCGCCACGACGCAGAGGCCGAGCACAGCCTGTCGATTCTTTTCCCAGAAACGTTCCAGCTTTTCCTCGAACGTGGGCGCGACGTAATTCTCGTCGACGACAACCACGTTCGGTTCATCGCCAGTCGGTTGGGAATTGGAGGGAGCAGCGGGCGTGGTCATGCAACAAAGGGTTGTGTCGGTGGGAACGGAGAAGAGAACAAAACCCCATTGCCGTGTAAATGCAGGAAATCAGGCGGTAGTGGCTGGTAGAAATCAGGTCGGTGTCGGGCTCTGCTCGCGATCGGAGTTCTGCGCATCGAACGGCCTTTTGACTCGTCAAGCCAAGTCCGTTTGGAAAACTCCGTCCTTCAACCCGTTGTCGTCGGTCAAATTCGGCGACTCTAGTCCCGTCATTCCCCTCCCCTCCATGACCACCCCGTCGGTTTCCCTCCGTCTGCACGCTTGGCGCCATGTTGCGCTGGGCTTGGTTTGCCCGCTGATTGCCGCGCTCGGCAGTTCTTCCCTGTCGGCCCAGGCCGCCAGTGGCGATGCCAGCGCTCCCGTTCTATCCGAGGATTTCGAGTCCGGCTCGCTCAGCCCGAAAATCTGGGACGTGCGCGAATTCGGCGCCGTCGACATCACGGTGCAGCAGACGCAGGTGGCACACGGGAAGTCCGCCCTGAAGGTCCACACCGCCAGCGGCGCCCGGAACGCCTTCGCATCCATCGTCGCGACGCATCTTCCCGACTCCATTCGCCAGCATAATTTTGGCCGGGTCTACATGTTCATCAGCCCCGACATGCCGGCCGGGCACGACGCGTTGATGAGCGCGGGCCGCCCGGGCTGGCCGCTCTCCGACTTCCTCGAGATCGGTGCTTCCGGTGGCAAGAGCCCGATGGTGTCCTATCAGCAGAACGCTCCCCTTCCCGTCTTCCGCGGCGAAACCATCGGACCGGACAAGAGCTCGTCTCCCTATCCCGTCGGCCGCTGGTTCTGTCTCGAATGGGAATACAGCGACCAGCCCGACACCATCCGACTCTGGATCGACGGCCAGCAAGTGCGGGACGCGACCTTCAACAACAATCCGATCATCAATCGGCAGAAGAATCCCACGGGCAAGGGAGGAGCCGCGCCCAAGGCTCCCGCCACACCGACCCTGCCGATGGAGCCGAAGAACAGCGGCCTCACAGGCGGCTTCTATGACTTCGCTTTCGGCTTCCGCTACTGGGGTGCTCCGAAGACCGACTACGACATCTTCTACGACGACATCGCCATCGGTACGCAGCGTATCGGCGCTCTGAAATAATCGACGTTTCAGTCCTTTCCTTCTCTTGGCCGCGGCTCTCCGAGTCGCGGCCTTTTTTTACCCGAAGCGAACACCCGACGCGTCGCCGACGCGGTCCCTCAGTCGAACACGACCGTCTTGTTGCCGTAGGCGAGCACGCGATGCTCGAGGTGCCAGCGCACGGCCTGGGCCAGCACCCGTTTTTCCAGATCGCGGCCCATTCGCACCAGGTCATCGACGTCATGGCGGTGCGTGACGCGCGTGACATCCTGATGAATGATCGGCCCTTCATCGAGATCCGCCGTGGCGTAGTGCGCCGTCGCGCCGATGAGCTTCACGCCGCGCGCGTGGGCCTGGTGATAAGGCCGGCCGCCGGCGAACGCCGGCAAAAAGGAATGATGGATGTTGATGACCGGCCGGCCGAAGCCCGTGAGAAAATCCGGCGAAAGGACCTGCATGTATCGAGCCAGCACGACGAGCTCGATCCTGCGCTTCCGCAGCAGCGCGAGCTGACGTTTCTCGGCTGATGTTTTCGCCGCCGCGCTCACCGGAATATGCTGAAAGGGCAGGCCGTAGCTCTTCGCCACCTCCGCCAAGTCGGGATGGTTCGACACCACGGCAACCAGCTCCGCCGGAAATTCGCCCGCCTGCCAGCGCAGCGCGAGATCGTGAAAGCAATGATCCGCCTTGGAAACGAAGACCGCCACTCGCGGCCGGCGGGCCGAATGCGCGATCGCGGCCCGCATTCCCAAGGACGCGGCAAAAGCGGAGAATTCCTTCATCGCCCGCTTCAGGGCCGCCGGACGCTTTCCCGTTTTCGCCAGCGCGGGAACCCACTCGACGCGCTGGAAAAAAATGCCCGCCTCGCGATCACGGTGCTGGTCCGCATGCAGGATGTTGCCGCCCCGCGCAAAAATCCATCCGGCCACGCGCGCGACAAGCCCGGGCTGGTCGGGTCCGTGCAACAGGGCGACCAGGGTGCCGAGCTCGTTCATCGCGAGTCCACTACACCACGTTCACGTTCCCGCGGTAGCTCTGGATCGGGCGGACGCCGACGTCCTTCTGCTTCAGCGCGCGGATGCCGTTGATCGCCGCGGCGGCGCCGGTGATCGTGGTCATGATGCAGACGCTGTGAGCATAGGCGGCCGCGCGGATCAGGTTTTCGTCACGGCGCGGGATCATGCCGCCGGGCGTGTTGATCACCATCTGGATCTGCCCGTTCTTGATCAGGTCGACCGCGTTCGGCCGGCCTTCACTGAGCTTGGCGAGCCGTTTCGACGCGACACCGTTGTCGGCAAGAATCTTCGCCGTGCCGCTGGTGGAACAGATTTCAAAGCCCAGCTCGACAAGCTGGCGTGCGAGATCGACGGCCCGCGCCTTGTCAGCGTCCTTCACCGAGAGGAACACGGTGCCCTTGACCGGCAGGCCGGGCTTGGCCGCAGCCTGCGCCTTGGCAAAGGCCACGCCCAAATCCGCATCCAGTCCCATCACTTCGCCGGTCGAGCGCATCTCGGGTCCAAGCGTGATCATGGCGCCCGGGAAACGCACGAACGGGAAGACCGCTTCCTTCACGCACCAGTGCTTCGGGGTCTGCTCGCGCGTGAACCCGAGGTCGGCCAATTTTTTCCCGGTCATGACCTTCGCCGCCAACTTTGCGAGCGGAACGCCGATCGCCTTTGCAACGAAGGGCACCGTGCGGGAAGCCCGCGGGTTCACCTCGAGGACGTAGAGCTGGCTGTCCTTGATCGCGAACTGCACGTTCATCAGGCCGATGACCTTGAGTTCGCGCGCCAGCGCGTAGGTCGCGCGCCGCACGGTCTCGAGCATCGCCGGAGCCAGCGTGTGCGGAGGCATCACCATCGCCGCGTCGCCGGAATGCACGCCGGCGAACTCGATATGCTCGAGCATGCCGCCGATGACCGACGTCGTGCCGTCACTGAGGCAGTCGACGTCGAGCTCGATCGCATCCTCGAGGAATTTGTCGATCAGCACCGGCTTGTCCGGCATGACGTCGAACGCCTGGCGCACCACGCCACGGAACGCTTCCTCGCTGTAATCGATGAACATCCCGCGTCCACCCAGCCCGAACGACGGGCGCAGCAGCGAGCCGAACGGGCTGCGGCCGTTGAAGAGCCGGCCGAGCCGCCAGACGTGACGCCGAGCGACCCGATCCCGACCGGCCTGGCCATCGAATTGCCGATGGACGAACCACCGGCCAACAACAAGTGACCTCCCACCGAATGACCAGCCTGACCTTGTTCACCCCCTCGGGGGTCTTGCTGAAGGCGGCCCCGCTGCGACTGGCCGCCAAGCGGCTGGCGGCGATGGGCTTTGCCGTGACCATCGACGAAGCCGCACTGGCCAAGCAGCAGCGCTTCGGCGGCAGCGACGAGCAGCGGCTGCAGGCGCTGCACCGCGTGGCGACCGAAGCACCGTCGATCGCCATGGCCACGCGCGGCGGCTACGGCCTGACGCGCTTGCTCGACCGCATCGACTGGAAGAAGCTCAAGCGCAGTGTCGACAAAGGCACCCGCTGGGTCGGCTACAGCGACATGACTGCACTGCAGATGGGCTTGCTGGCCCACACGGGCGCGCCAACTTGGTGCGGCCCGCTGGCGGCTGACGACTTCGGCCGCGAGGTGCTGGACGAGGTCACGCCCGACTGCTTTGCCGAGGCGATGAGCGGCGAGCTCGAAGCGGTCGGCTTTCGCACCGAGGCCGGCTTCGACGGCG
>CALFNJ010000013.1 GCA_937902865.1 uncultured Opitutaceae bacterium | reverse complement strand
CCCTGAGTCTTCGCCATGAACAAGCCTCTCCTTCCCCCCCTGTTCGCTGCCGGCCTTGTGTTTGCCATCGGCTCGATGCGCGCCGATCCGCTCGACGACCTGATCCTCAGCCGGAAAAACGGGACGTCGCCCGCACCGACTCCGGCGCAGATCGACGAAGCCTTCAAAGTGGCGCAAGTCGCGGCCGACCAGTCATACCACAACGGCTTGGTCGATCTTTACCTCTCGGAGATAAAACTCTCCCTCGCCGACCCGGACCGCAATGGCGGCTGGCCCTATCGCTCCTTCCTGCTCGACCGCTTCATTTCGGAGGAGGACGGCGCCGCGCTGCGCAATAATCGCACCGATGCGCTCAAGGAGCGTTTCGCGGCCAAGCCTGATCCGATCCGGGCCTACGTCCGGGGGGGCCCAGCACTTTTCGCGGGGGATGAGGCTTCCCTGAACCAGGCGCAGGCCTATCTCAAGGAGCACGATCCCGTCCTTTTCAAATGGGAGCAGGACAAGGAAGCACGCTGGCGCTCCGCCATCAAAGCCACGCTCGCGCAAGACGACCGCCGGCGAACCGCGATCCGGGAACTCTGGGAGCCGACATTGGCCGAACTCCTCATCCGTTTTGGCCATGACACGCCGCTCGACACCTCGGCCACCACTGCCCTCGGCCTGACGAAGGCCGGCGAAACGCTCAACGTGCGACAGCTCACCGTCGATACGACCCAGCCGGGCCACGCCTACATGCGGACCGGCGACGGAGGCTTCCTGCTCCTGACCGTCTCAAAGGTCAGCGCCAGGGCTTTCCGCGCCAACGCCAAGCGGGAGCTCGTCAGCGCCGTCGACAAAAAAGCCAACGAGGCGCCGGTCGCCATCCCCGTCTCGGACGCCAAAAAGGAACTCGAAGCCGAGTTCACCTATTGGATCTCCGTCGCCGACCAATACTAAGCGAGCCGGCCCGCTGGCGCAGGAAATAGAAGATCCCGAACAACGCCTCCAGGCCGAGAACCCGTATCGCACCCGCCATGAGCGGCTGGAGCACAAAGACCAGCCAATAGGCCGCAGCGTTGTCCTGGCGGCGGATCGTGTCATGGCCGCGTCCGCAGCGAACGACAGCTTCTCTCCATGCCCGGTAGAGGTACCTGGCGAAAGCTCCCCATCCCAAGAGAAGAAAGAGCCCAACCATGACACGCGCAATCGGCACCGCCGCAGCACAGCATCGGCCCGAAATGAAGTCGAGCGACGAGCACGGCACCGGACTTTCGTCCCGCGCGGCCGGAGCCACGACAGGCAAGCCGCCACCTACAGACCATTCGCCTCCCGGTCATGAATTCGGCGAAAGCTGGTGCCCCCGCCCGGACTTGAACCGGGATGCGCGGTTTAGGAAACCACTGCTCTATCCAGTTGAGCTACGGGGACGAGTTGCTACTAAAAAGATATTTAGAAAACGGGCGCTTTGGCGCCGCCCCGCCGGCCCCGACGCGCCTTTCCTTGTTAAACCTCGGTGTAATTGACGCCCTAAATGCGGACTACGCATCGCAGCGCACAGGCACGCCCTGGGGAATGGGATGAAATTCTTCCCCATCACACGGCTTAAAATCTTGAGGCCAGCAAGCTTCAACCCGACACAGCAATCGCTGCTGCAAAGGTGCGTCGGAATTAACGCGATGAACTGCAAATTCGATAAATTCGCTCCCGGAGCCTCCCAAAAGCCCCCACATATCTTTCGCCAAATAACGAGGCACGTAGCCGATATTGATGCAGTCGTCAGAAGTTCTCAGCAAAACGGCGTGTGGGTCTGCTGCGTTCTGAATATCGCACGCGCATAGCAATTTCTCATTCTCTTTGAGCTGGGCCAAACGTTCATGCGCAGTCGCCGCCATGTAGCGAAGACCGTGCAAGAAAAACTTGTTCTGATACATACCACGAGCATCCGGAACCGGGCATGGAAAAACCTCGATCATGTCCGTTTGCTTCCTTCCCTCCGTCACCCCCAAGATGGCCAATGGATCGGGAGGGTGGGCGGGATCAAACCCGCTCCAACGCAAAAAAGCGTCATACTCAGGCCGTGACTCAGAAAGGAGTCGATTGGCAAAAACAGGGAAAAGGGACGGCGACTCATAAACCACTTCCAAATTTTCCATTCCTTTGAACGGCTGAAATCCCTGCGCAAGTCTCGCCCCCTTCGTGTAAACGAAGTGATAAGTGCCGTTATCGAAATCGAGTCGGCCAACGGGGCTCCAACCTGTTGAGTCGTCCGCTGATCGGGAAGCAACGATTAAGGCATTCATGGCGTGTATCCTTCGAGTAAGCGGATCTGGTTGAGGCGTAGCAGCTCTAAAGTAAAGGCTCGCGTTGGGATGGACATCCTATCTGGCGGGATTTGTCCGAGAATTTGATCCATCTGTGCGACTGACAGCTGATTTAGGCGCGTGAGCCAAGCCTTCGCTTCAACCGGGACCTTAGCCGAAAATCTGCGAAAAACCTCAAGAACTGGCAAGGGTCGATCACCTTCTTCAGGGTAAAACTCCGAAAGGGCGCGGCCAACAAAATGGGCCACCGTCCGTTGAGGGTTCGTGGTGGATAAACGGTCAATGCGCTCCGCATCTTGCAGATTACGAGCGAGAGATGAGCCATGGTCGAACGTCGGCGCCAACCTGATCGTCTCGGCAAGGACAGCAGCCCAATTCTCATGATGGCGATCTTGGTTCGCTACCAAAGTGTCGAGCATCATGTAACCACTGAAGACGCCCAAAGCGGTTTTCACGCCCGCTGGTACATTTTCCATGTATTCGGGGCTAGGGGGCTTCAACATACCCAAGACTGTCGCAACCGCATCGACCGTGTATTTTGGGATTCCGAATTTCTTTCTCACTTGTTGCGGGTATTGATCGTCGAGAATCCCGAGCAATTGGTTGCCCATCACCAGTGACAGCGGTGGAGGGGTCATGTTTGGACAGATCACACCACGCAATTTATCACTCTGAAAGTACGCCAATTCGTATTCGACATGAGGAAGCCCCAGGAGGCGGGCCAATTCGCAGACCACTTTCTCGGCCCAATCTTCACCAGTGCCTCGCTCCTCGGCTTTGAAAAGAAAACGTTCTTCGCCGACGGTGTACCAGAATTTCCGTTTGGTGCCCAGTTGCTCCAAGCTGTCGGCCTGCGCTTCGACCTGATGAATCGGATACACGTTGTGGTTTGGAAATGTAACCCCTTTTTGTCACCCGTCGGCAAAAACTCAGGTTGCTTCAAGTTGTCGCCAGTTAAACCGAAAATCGTATAAGTCCTCCGTTAAACTAGGTGGAAATCCGGGATACAATTAGGAAACCACTGCTCTATCCAGTTGAGCTACGGGGACGCGATTGAGGGTGCATGAAACCACATTGGACGGGGGCCGCCAGTCGGAAGCAGCATGGCTGGCTCACACGCTCGTTCGCGATTCAGGCCGCTGCGGTGCGGCTGGCGGCGGCGAATCCTCAACGCGCTGGGACTGAAGCGGAATGCGCGCTCAGGAAGCGGCGGGCGTGCTCGAGTTGCGGCAAGGCCGCGTCCGCGGTGTTCCAGGCCGCGAGGAAGGCGGCGTAGGTTTCGGCCGCTTCTGCATTCTCGCCGGCCTTCTCGTCGCTCAGCGCGAGGCCGAAGAGGCCGAGGCCGGAATGCGGGCGCTCCACGAGCGCGCGGGCATAGGCCGCTTTGGCGGCGGCCCAATCCCCCGCCGCCAGCATCGCGGCTCCTTCCGTTTCGCCAACCGGCCGGATGTAGAGCGGCGGTTCCCGGTAGCCCAGCTTCTTCTCCGCTTCCGCCGCCTGCGCGAACATCGCCTTGGCGTCGGTCACCTTGCCTTCGGTCGTCAGCACGGACGCCTCCAATTCGAGCGACATGACCGAGAGCAGCCCGAAGAGCGGCTGCAGACGCGCGTCCGGCATGACTTCATTCTTCGGCGGACCGTCGTTTTTGGGTGCCACGGGAGCCGGCGCCATGCCGGCAGCCTCGATTTTTTGTCGGGAAAGCGCAGTGGCGAAATGCTTCGCCGCGTCCCGCCCCGCCGGCGCGTCCCGGCGCTCGACCGCTTGCATGCCGGTGGCGAAATCCTTCAGCGCCTGCGCCAGAAACCGCAGATTCGGCTGTCCCGCGAAGCTCGGCTCCGCCGGCAGGAGCTGCACCATGGCGGCCCAATCGCCCAGGCGCAGCGCCACCGGCAGCTGCGGATTGAGCCGGGCGATCGAATCACGCCCGGAGTTGATGTAAAAGGTGGTCCCCGCCTCGCCCCGCGCGCCGCTCAGCTTCGCCGACACCGTCGCCGCGTCCCGCAGTTTGCCTTCCTCCAAAAGATTGGCGACGGCGTACATCAGGTTGTGCACGTAGTTCCAGTTGTCGTCCGGCTCCACGTGCTGCTCGCGCATGTAAAGCTCGTCGACCCGCATCGAGTCCGCGAACGCCCGTTCCGCGCGCGCGTAGTCGCCCAGGAGATAAAAGATGTGACCCGGCATGTGCACCATGTGACCCGAGGCCGGCGCGAGCCTCGCCAGGATCTCCGCGCTGGGCAGCGCGTCCTGCGGATGATCGGTATACTCCAGGTTGTGGATGAGGTAGTGATTGGCCGCCGAATTCTCCGGGTCCGATTTCAGAACCGCTCGCAACAGCTCCACCGACTCCGCGCCTCCCATCGAATTGGCGAGGAAGATCCGCGCCTCCCTGTCGTCGGGGTACTCCTTGACCAATTGGCGCCACAAGGCGTTTGAACCCGAAGGGGAAGCCGCCGCCACCGTGGCCTCGATGTAGAGTTTCTCGCGCGCGCTGACCCGGTCCTTGAGGCTCACCGCCTTGGCGAGCGCCGGCGCGGCGTAGGCGGAGGAGTTGCTGTGATAAAACGACTCCGCCTGATAAAGGCCCCAGTAGCACATGGCACACTCGGGATCGACGCGGATCCCCTGCTCAAACGCCCGCGCCGCCTCGTAGTCCCAGAAGTCATGATAGAGATTGAGGCCCTGGTTGAACCACGCCTGGGCCTCCGGCTTGCCGGTGATTTCGATGCGCGCGTTGCCGATCCCGTCCATCCTTCGCGGCGGAGGCAGTTTCTCCGGCGGGACTTGTTCCTTCATCTCGCCGACGTGCCCCATGCCCATCGCCATCTGCATCTGCGCTTCCATCCGCCCCGGCCCGGCGGCGAGCGCGAGAATCCCTGCCAAGACCACACCGGAAAGCCGGCGAACCTGCGTTCGCTCCGCCCGATTGCCGCGATTCGGAGAGCGTGGAAGGAGAAGTGACGTGTTCAATCCGGGTAAATCAGCTGCGCCCAAAAACCCTTATGGCAAACGGCCCGTGAGCATCAACCCGGCAGTTCCCCATCCCGGAATTTCACCACAAAGGCACAAGGGGCAGGAAAGTAACAGGGTCCAGGTAACAAGTAACAAGCGAGTCCGCACTTCGCGCCCGGTGAATTGAGCTCTTGGCGCTCGGAGAAACGCGCCGGTTGGGCATTCTTCGTGCCTTGGTGCCTTTGTGGTCAAATTTCCGGGGATCGGATGAGAAGTTCAAATGAGGACCTCACCGTGTCGCCTCTCTTCCTTCGGTTTTTTTAAGAAACGATTTCTGTCCGGTTCCGGCCAGCGGCGGGGTATAACAGGCGAAATGGCCCATGAATCCCCTGACGCTGATCCTGCCGGCGCACGCTTGGCCGAGGCCGACGACGGGGAACTGCTGCGTCGGTATGTGGACGCGGACTCCGAGGCGGCGTTCACGGCGCTCGTGCAGCGACACTTCGGGGTCGTTTACGCCGCCGCGCTCCGGCAGGTGCGGGATTCGCACGAGGCGCGGAGCGTCGCCCAGGTGGTGTTCACCAGCCTGGCCCGGCATGCGGCGGCGCTGCGGCACCGGACGGTGCTCGTCGGCTGGCTTTACACCACGACGCGTTATGCGGCGGCCAAGGCGATCCGCGCCGAGCGGCGGCGCGGGGCGCGGGAGCAACGGGCTTTGACCATGGACGAGATCGCGCGCGATCCGGGCCGCGGGCCCGACTGGGACGAACTTCGTCCGGTCTTGGACGAATCACTCAATGAGCTCAGCGAGCCGGAGCGCGAGGCGGTGCTGCTGCGGATTTTCCAGGGACGCAGTTTCGCCGAGATCGCCGCGCCGCTGCGGTTGTCGGAGGACGCCGCCCGCAAGCGCGTTGATCGGGCGCTCGATCGGCTGCGTTCGTCGCTCGCCCGGCGCGGGATCACGTCCACGTCCGCCGCTCTCGCCGCCGCCCTCGCCAGTTCCCCGGTCGTCGCTGCGCCCGGCGGACTCGCCGCCGCGGTCGCGAGCAGCGCGCTCGCCGCCGCCAAGGTGGCCGCTCTCTCTCCGCTCGCCGGCCTCTCCACTTTTCTCATGACCACCAGCACCAAAATCGTCGGCACCGCCGCACTCAGCGCACTCGTCGCTTTCTTTCTCGGCATCCATTTCGGCGGCGACCGCGCCGCCTCGTCCGCCGCCGCCACCACGGTGTCCGTCCAGACCTCGCAGGCAATGTCGTCCCTTGAGAACGAGAACCGTCGGCTGCGGGCGCAGGAGGAAGTTCTGAACGCCCGGCTCGCCGAGCTCGCCGACAAGAGCGCGACCGCCGCCGAGCGGCCCGCGGCCGCGTCCCAGTCTGCGGAGCCCAAGAATCTCACCCTCGGTTTGGCCGACTGGGAGATGAAACGCGCCACGCTGAACAATCTCCGCCAGATCGCCGCCGCGCGCGATCAGTACGTGTTCGAGAACCACCATCCCGCCGGTTCGGTGACCGAACTCGTCGGCCCCAACGGCTACATCAAAGCCGTCCGGAGCGTAAACGGCGAGGACTACTCCAGTCTGTCGATGGATCCGACCCAGCCGCTGACTGTGACGATGGCCAACGGCGCCGAGATCACCTATGATACCGTCGGCGGGAAAACCACGCAGATCGAGCTGCCGCCCGAGGAAGCCGAGCGCGCCCAGGCGCAGGTCGAGCACAACCGGGCCGTCTCCACCCGCAACCGCGAGCTCACGCAGCAGTTGCAGGCTCCGCTCCAGGCCGCCAAGGCTGCCTACGCTGCGGCCAACGGCGGCGCCAAGCCGGCCAATTCGATCACGCTGCTGAACTACCTCACCACGCCCGAAGACCGCGCGGCGATGACCGAACTCATCTCGCTGCAGGTCGAATCGCTGCAAAACGCTTTGCAGTCCCGCTGAGGCGGGGACTCACAGTAGCGAGGACGCGAAGGGCGCGAGGATCGAAAAGGTAGGGACGGGCGGCCCACCCGTCCGGTTCGACTCCGTCAAACGGCCGATCTCAACGCACCGAGCGGCGCCGCCAGTGTGAAGGCTTCAAAACACGGTCGGAGTCGAACAACGCGTTAGGGACAACGCGTTCCACCCTCGAGCCGAATTCCCTTCCGGAAGAACGGCTGAATCAGGATCTTGTTACGGTCCGGGAAAAGCCGGCTCCGTAGTCTCCGCAGTTGACCTCGGGCGATTTTATCGTGCCGATGAAAGGGCGCGCACGACTCTCGGTGCGGCTTTCCCCCCATGAAGCGCATCCTGATCATCGACGACGAGGAGCCGATGCGGATGACCATTGCGATGACGCTGGAGGCCGCCGGCTACGAGACGCTGCAGGCCGTGTCGGGCGCACCAGGCCTGGCCCTCGCGCGCGAGCAGCTGCCGGATCTCACGATTTGCGACGTCAACATGCCGGAGATGGACGGCACCGCCGTGCTCCGGGCGTTCCGCGCCGATCCCGACCTGGCGTCGCGGCCGTTCATCATGATGACCGGTAACCCGGCGCAGACCCCCCAGCGCGTGGGCATGAACCTCGGCGCCGACGACTATCTGGTGAAGCCATTCAAGGCCACTGACCTGATCGCCTGCATCGAGATGCGCCTGAAGCGCGCCGACCTGCACTGGCGCGTGGAGGGCAAGACCCTCCAGGAACTCCGCACCACGCTGCACTCGGTGCTGCCCCACGAGTTCTTCACGCCGCTGGCCGGCATCATCGGGTTGAGCGAAGTGATGCGGGAGGAGGCCCGCGACCTCACACCGGATCAGATCGTCAACTACGCGACCGACATCGAGCGCAGCGGCCAGCGCCTGCACCGCACGCTCCGGAACTATCTCAAGATCCTGGATCTCGACCAGGCGCAAGCCGACCCCGCCGCCAAGCCGCGGCGCAGCGATCCGCTCAAGCCCGCCGAAACCGTGGCCGTGATCGAAAGCACCGCGCGCGCCGTGGCGGTGAAGCATGCGCGGACCGGCGATCTCCACCTGAAGCTCTCGCCCTGCGCGTCGCCGGGCGACCGCGACACCCTTTCCGTGTTCACCGAGGAATTGCTGGAAAACGCCTGCAGCTTCTCGCGTCAGGGCACGCCGGTTACGGTCGAGCTCTTCGCCGAAGGCAACGGCATCGTCCTACGCGTGACCGACAAGGGCCGCGGCATGGCCCAGGAGCAGATCAACCGGATCGGCGCCTTCATGCAGTTTGACCGCAAGCGCTACGAACAGCAGGGCCTCGGCCTCGGCCTGTCCGTCGTCGGCCGCCTCCTCCAGCGCGCCGGCGGCAGCCTGAACGTGCAAAGCACGGTCGGCGAAGGCACGATCGCCTCGCTCAGCCTTCCGAACGCCTGAATCCAGTTCGCGCGGAGGCGCGGAGCCCCAGAGCTGTCGGGAATGTGGAAATCAGGAAAGCGGGAAAAAGCCGGGCCAATTCAAATCGGTTTCACACAGAGGGCGCGGAGGACACAGAGAGGGGGCCGGTTTGTCTCTGTGTCTTTCGCGCCCTCTGTGTGAACCTTCCGAATAAAAGCACGCCGCTGCATTGATCACGTCCTGAAGCGGTTTCCCGGCCAGCGGCAGATCGAAGTCATCCTGAAGTTTGGGCTGATCCGGATTGGGCAGATTTATCTGGAGCTCCCGAAATCAGGAATCGGATCGCTCTTCCTGATTTCCTGAGTTCCAGATGACCAAAAAGACCTTTCCCTCACCTCCCTGATTTCCACATTCACCCCTCCTTCCCGCTTCAAAATCGCAGGTTGACAACCCCTCCACCACCGGCACGCTCGGCCCTCCTTTTCCTTTCTGACATGAGCACCACCGCCTCCACCGAACAGCAGCAGCAGACTCCCACGCCCGCGGAAATCCCGTTCACGCAGGTCCAGCAGGCGATGAATCGCTATGTCACGGACACGGGCAAGATCCTGCCCCGCAAGTACACGCACCTCAGCGCCCGCCATCAGCGCGCCATCACGCGCACGATCAAGCACGCGCGCAACATGCTGCTCGCCCCGTAATAATCCGGCGACGGCACCGCGATCCTCACTTTGGCCGGAGTCACCCGACTCCGGCCTTTTTCATGCCATGAGCCGAACCTCCGCCTCTTCCCGTCCCGCCTTCGCGGCACGCGGTCAGAACGACGGCCGGAGTCACAACGGCGGCCATCGACATGAAGGTGGCCGTCGACCTCCGGGCGATGGTTCCGACTCTGCGACGTCCCACACCGCCGCCCGAAGGTCGGCGGCCACCCCAAGACGCGAGCAGGCGGAATCCGGACAGCACCTGCGCACCGCTCACCTCTATCGCGGAACTCCGTCCAATCTCGCCAGGCTGGCGCGCGCCCTGCATCGGGGCGAACTGGTCGCCGTGCCAACCGAGACCGTCTATGGACTCGCCGCCAACGCCCTCGATGCCCGCGCGTGCCGTCGGATTTTTCAGGCCAAAGGCCGCCCCGCCAGCGATCCGCTCATCGTCCATCTGCTGCACGCCGCCGATCTTCCGCGCATCGCGGAGTCCAACGACGCGGCGCTCCGCCTCGCCCGGAAATTCTGGCCGGGTCCGCTCACGCTGGTGCTGCCGAAGAAATCGATCGTGCCGGACGTCGTTTCCGCCGGCCGGCCGAGCGTGGCCGTGCGGGTCCCGAGTCATCCGCTTTTCCGCCGCCTGCTGAAGGCGAGCGGCCTGCCGCTGGCCGCGCCGAGCGCGAACGCCTTCGGCTACGTCAGCCCCACGACCGCGGAGCACGTGCTGGCCGGGCTCGGCGATCGGATCGGACACATCCTCGACGGCGGCGCTTCCTCGATCGGACTTGAGTCGACGATCGTCGACCTCCGCGATCCGAGAAAGCCGCGACTGCTGCGCCCCGGCGCGATCACGCGCCGCGAACTCGAGCGCGCTCTCGGCCGCCGCGTCCCGTCAGCCGCCGCGACCAAGCGCCCCGCGCGCGGCGCACAGCTGGCCCCCGGCCTGCTCCACCGGCACTACAGCCCGCGCACGCCCGTCGAGCTGCATGCGCGGATCAATTTCTCGGCGATCGCGAAAATCGACCCGCGCGCGCGCGAAGCCTGGCTGTTTCTCGCCAGGCCGAAGCAACTGAAGGCGGGCGCAAATGCCCACGTCTCTGCCAACATCCATTGGCTCGACCCTCGCGGACATCTGCACGGAGCGGCGCATCAGCTCTTCGGCAAGCTGCGCGCGCTCGACGCCGGCGGCTGGAAAAACATCCACGTCGAGCCCGTCCCTGGCGCCGGCCTGGCCGACGCGATCAACGACCGCCTCCGCCGCGCCGCGGCGCGGTAGGTCAGGTCGAAGACCCAAGGTGGAACGCGTTGTCCCTAACGCGTTGGAGACGTTGCCCGCCTTAGACTCGGTCGGAGCGAACAACGCGTTAGGGACAACGCGTTCCACCTGACAAGGTCGGGACGCGCGGCCCGCGGGTCCGGGCTCGAGGATCGACTGAGTCCAAGCGGACGGGCGGGCCGCCCGTCCCTACCTTCCTGCATGGACCCGCTGCTTCACGGCGACTTCGCCATTTCAAGACTCAGAGCAGCACCTTCAGCTCGGTCAGCAGGCGCTCGTTCTGCGGCTTGGTGCCGACGGTGATGCGCAGCCACTCGGGCATGCCGTAGGAGGCCATCGGGCGAACGATGATGCCGCGCTTCTGCAGCGCATCGAAGAGACGCGCGCCGGCGCCGACTTTCACGAGAATGAAGTTCGCCTCGCTCGGCACCGTCTCGAGCTTCAGCGCGCGCAGGCCCGTCTCGAGCTGGGCCAGGCCGGCGCGATTGTCGCGTGCACATTTTTCGGTGAATTCGCGGTCATCGAGCGCCGCCAGCGCGGCGGCCTGGCCGATCGCGTTCACGTTGAAGGGCTGGCGCACGCGGTTGAGCAGCGCGACGAGACCCGGAGCCGCGTAGCCGTAGCCGACGCGCAGCGAGGCCAGGCCGTAGATCTTCGAAAATGTCCGCAGGCCAATGATATTTTTCCCTTCGCGGATCAGCGAGCGCAGGTCCGCCGGCTTCTCCTGGAACTCCGCGTACGCCTCGTCGAACACGCCGACAACATGATCCGGCAGGCTGCGGGCGAACGCCAGCAGCTCCTCCGCGCTGTTCGCCGTGCCGGTGGGGTTGTTCGGACACGCCACGAAGACCAGCTTGGTGCGCGGCGTGATCGCGCGCGCCATGGCGGCGAGGTCGTGGCGGTGATTGACCAGCGGGACTTCCACGGCCTTCGCGCCGAAGAGCAGGGTCACGAGCTTGTAGACGATGAACGCCGGAGCGCCCATCACGACCTCATCGCCCGCGCCCAGAAAGGTGTGGCCGAGCAGCTCGATGATCTCGTTGGACCCGTTGCCGACCACGAACTGATCCGCGCCGAGGCCATACGCCTGCGCGAGTTTCTGTCGCAGCGCATAGCAGCCGCCGTCGGGATAAAGCTCACCCTGCTCCAGCGCGCGCTTGGCGGCGGCGACGGCGCGCGGCGACGGGCCGGCGGGATTCTCGTTCGAGGCCAGCTTGATGATCCCCGCGGGATCCAGCCCCAGCTCGCGCGCAACGTACTCGATCGGCTTGCCCGGTTCATAGACCGGCTGCGTCAGGACCGCGGGTTTGGCCAGCGACTTGATTTTCATGATCCTCCCACGACAACACGATTCGACACCCGCGCGAAAGCCATAAATATGCGCGGATGCTCCGCCGCTCCGTCCGTCTCGGCTTCGTCCTGCTCGCCACCGGCGCCGGCCTCATCCTCGGCGCCGCCGAGCGCGCGCCGGTCCGCGGCGGCGCGAACTCGGCCACGATTGTGGCGGCGCGTCCCGCGGCGCCAACCGTCGAGCAGGGCGAAATCGACGGCGCGAAGTTCACCATCGCCCGGCCCGTGAGATGGAATCACCGCCTGCTGCTGCTCGCGCACGGCCTGCGCGCGGAATCCTCGCCTTTGGTCGCGGACCTCTTTCCCGAGCATCTCGCGTACAAGACCCTGCTCGATGAAGGCTGGATCGTCGCGAAGACGAGCTATCGGCGCAACGGCCTCATCGTCGCCGACGCCATCGCCGACCTCGACGCCCTGCGCGCCTACATCGCCCGCGCCGACGGCGAGCCCGAGCGGGTGCTCGTCGAAGGCGAGTCCATGGGTGGCCTCATCGCGACGCTGATAGCGGAGCGCACGCCCGACTATGACGCCCAGGGGCATCCCGCCTACACCGGCGCCGTGGCGATCGGCGCCGCGCTGTCCGTCCGCGAACCCAATTCGACGCTCGGCCTTTCACTGCATCCGAAGATCCCCGTGATTTTTCTCACCAACCAGAGCGAACTCGAAGGCCCGCAGAAATACGTCGAATCCTTCCGGCCACAGGATCGCTCCGATATCCGCCCCGTGCTGTTCCGGGTTTCGCGCAGCGGCCACGTGAACGTCAACCAGCGCGAACGGCTCGCCGCGCTGCACGCGTTGGTCGCGTGGATCGACGAGGGCCGGGAAAAACTGCCGCGCCCGCCGGAAGGGCAGAACGTCTTCGATGCCACGGTGCGTCCGGCGCCGCAGCCCTCCCAGGTAGCACGTCAGCCCGACGGCCGCGGTTTCACGGCGCAGGTGATCGAGGTTTCCGCCGGCTACGGCAATCTCTTCATCAATGCCCAGCCCGCGGATTTCGAGGCCGCCGGCATCCGCCCGATGGTCTGGTTTCAGCTCAAGGTGGGCGAAAAGACCTTTCGCGTGCGCTACGGCCGGGATTTCGACAGCGTGAAACGCGGCGAGTGGGTCGTTTTTCCCAATGCCGACGGCTTCACCTGGCTCGCGCGCAACCTCGGCGACGCCGCCGGTTCGGCAGGGCTGAAACTCGGCGATGCGGTGACGCTGCGCCGGTATGATAACGCGGCGAGTTCAGGCGCCGGGAGTGCGGAGACGGGAGAGCGATAGAATATCCGTCTCGTGCAGAGGCGCAGGAACGCCGAGGTCGGATTCTGGCTGTGCGCGCGTCTCTGCGTTTCTACGGCTCTGGCGAAATCCTCCCTTCCCAAAGGCAGGGACACGCGGCCCGCGGGGGCCGGCTCGAAGGTGGAGCGCGTTGTCCCTAACGCGCTGGGGACGTTGCCGACTTAGAACGCGGACGGAGCGCTCAACGCGTTAGGGACAACGCGTTCCACCTTCACAAAACGCGCGAGTTGAAGACCGCCTCGCTTCCATGAGCTATCTTGACGCTGAAAAAATCTACACGGTGTGAGGCCGACGGAGCCGAACCGGCGCGTTAGGGACAACGCGCCCTACCCTCGATCTGATTTCGCCTTCCGACTCGGCACATGCACGTACTTCATGCCCGCGGCCTCGGCGGCCTTCATGCCGGGAGGCGCGTCTTCGAAGACGAGGCACTGCGTGGGAGGAACGCCCATCAGCTTCGCAGCGAGGAGAAACATGTCCGGCGACGGCTTGCCGTGAACGACGTCGTCGGCCGTCACCACCACCTTGAACAGCGGCGCCAGGCCGGCGAGTTCCAGGGACCGCCGCACGATGTCACGCGGACCGCCGGACGCGATCGCCACGGGATGCGTGGCCGCCACCCGCCGGGCGAAGTCCGCGACCGGCAGGATGAGCTTCGCGTCGCCCTGAATCTCCCCGAACAGCTTTTCCTTCGCGTGGAACACCTGCTCGGCGTCGATCGTGAGACCGTAGTGCTTCGCGATCAGATCGGCCACGAGCCGGGTCGGAACTCCGCCCATCGAATAGAAAAAGTCCTCGTCGAGCGGACACTTCAGGCCGACTTGCCGCATCGCCCGATCCCAGGCGCGATAGTGCAGCGGCATGGTGTCGACGAGCGTGCCATCGAGATCGAAGATGTAGCCGGCGAAGTTGCCGGGCGGGATGTCGAGTTGCATGCGGAGATCGGGATCGGAGGGCGGATGACCGACGACGGAAGCCTGACGCCGGACGCCGGAAGGTCAGATGATCGGATGATCGGAAGCTCCGGCAAGGGAGATGTGAAGGGCACTGCCCTCGGAAAGAATTTCGGGAGTGGACGCGTCACGCGAAGCCGCGAAGGAAACCAGCTCGAAGGTGGAACGCGTTGACCCCAACGCGTTGTTCGACTCCGTCCGTGCGGCAACGTCTCCACGCCAACCGCGTCGCTCAGCGCGTTGGGGTCAACGCGCTCCACCTTCGAACCGGACGGTCGGGCCGCCCGTCCCTATCTTCGAGCCGGTCGGCGCGACAACGCTTGGGGCTTACACGCGCGTTGATCCCAACGCGCTTTACGTTCAGGCGCGGACGCGAGACTTCCGGCGCCAGGCACAGAGGCCGAGAATGCCGGCACCGCCGGCGAGCAGGGCCCAAGTCGAGGGCTCGGGCACGGGCGTGAACTGCAGGTAGACATTACCGGCGGTGAAGCCGTTGCTGCCGTCGCCCACGAAAGGGGAAAACACGCCGCCCTCGAAGACGCCGTGGGTCAGCGTGAAGGGATTCAACTGCCCGCCCGAGCCGAAATGATTCAGGCCGATGCCGTCAAAACTGACGATCTGCCAGGTCTCCGTGGTCTGCCAGAAGGCGTTATTGAGGAGAGGGTCAATGTTGCTGGGGCGCTGGCCGCCGCCGAGCAGCGAAAGGTCGAGCGTCAGGTTCGCCGCGCCATCGATCATCAGGGAATCCCCTTCGTTGGAGGTGACGACCTGGACATTGCTCCACTGGGACTGATCGGAGGTGGTGAGCTGGGCGATCCGCCAGGTGAAATTGCTGCCGGCTTCCAGCGAAAGGGCGGTCACCATGATATTCCCCACCGGATTGCCCGGGCTGAGCGTGCCACCGGAAGTGACGGTCAGGCCGCCGCCCTGCACGTTGCCCAAGCCCGACAGGACGCCGCCGCTGTTCACGGTGATGCCGTTCTGGAAATACATCAGGTTACTCTCACCGGGGCTGACCCGCACCTCGCCGCCGTTGATCGTCAGGCCGCCGTTGCGCAGGTCGAAGCCGCCCTGGAAGCGCATCAGGCCGCCGCCGGTCTTCGTGATCGAGCCGCCGCCGTTCCCGTCATAGAAAAACTCGTTGAAGTTCAGTGTGCCACCGGAACCGACATTCACGTCGATGTTGCGCGTGATATAGACCTCCTCGCCGAAGCTCGCCTCGCCCGCGCCGGAGAGGCCGAGCGTGGTGGTGCCACCGTCGTTGTTCCCGTTGTAGACGTAGACGTAGCGATCCAGCGTCACCCCGTCCGCGAGCAACAGACCGAGGTTGGCGTCGGCCGCCGTGCCTTCCACGCCGACCCGGACTTCGGACTCCTCGCCGGTACCCAAGGCGTGATCGTGGCCCGCGACGAGCGTGCCGTCCACGATGTCCGTGTTTCCCTGGTAGGAGTTGTCACCGCTCAGCACCAGCGTGCCTGGACCGCTCTTCACCAAATCGCCATCGCTGCCGATGCAGGGCTCGTCGGAAATCTCGCCGGTCAGCGTCAGGGTCGTGCCGGAATTGGCGATCGCGATCTGATTGGAATAGCCGACGAGCTGGATCGTGCGGTCGCTCGTCGCCGTGGAGCCGGTGTACGTGATCTGTCCGTTGACGGTCCCCTCGCTGACATAACCCAGGAGGAGGCCGTTCCCCATGCCGAGCGGGCCGGCTTCGCCGTTGTTGTTGAAGACGTTGACGAAAAGCCCGCCGCCATCGCCAGCGGTGACGCGACCGGTGAAGGTGTTGTTGCCGGAAAGGGTGACGCCGTTGTCCGCCAGCAGGCCCCACGAGCCGCCGCTCTCCGAGATGACGCCGTTGACGAACAGCCGGGAATCGATCGAGCGGTCGCCGCTGAGCTGGGCGTCTCCCTGCAGGACGATCGATCCGGTGAGCGTGACATCGTGATGTTCCACCTCGGTCTCCACGAAGAGATTGCCGCCATTGAGGATGAAGTTCTCGGCCGTCGTAATATTGTCTCCGAAACCCACACCGCCGGAATTCACCACGGTCTCGTTGCCCACGCCCGTCGCACCCAAGGCGGCATTGTCGTAAACGTAGAGTCGGCCGGAGCCGTCGACGCTCGTCACACCGGTGTAGGTGTTCGCGCCCGCCAGGGTCAACGCATAGTCGCCGGTTTTATTCAGGCCGTTCGTGCCCGCGATCACCGCATTGATATTGAAATCGCCCAACGCGTTGGCGGCGATTTCCGCGGCTCCGGTGAGCGTGATCTGATGCCCGTTGCCCTCGATGGTAAGCGCCTGGGGATTAGAGGTGGCGATCAGGCTCGCGAGCGTGATATCCGTGCCCAGCGTGACCACCGAGTCCGTGATATTGCTGTCGTATTTGAAGGTGGCGATCGAGCCGTTGGTCCACACGACGGGAGCGGCGTCTCCTGCCTCCGCCGTGGTCCAGTTCGCCGTGGTGGTATCCCACGTGCCGTCGCCGAGATTGAGGCCGGACGCGGCGCCGTTCAGATCCCAATAAAGCGTCGTCTGCGCCGACAGGCAGGCGGGAAGAAGACAGAGGCACGCCCCGAGGGCGGAAAGCAGCCGATGACGGAAAGCGGGGCGCATGGCAGAAGCAGCTTTTTTGCAACAACCCCTGAACTGAGGCCAGAGTAAATTCCGCGCCGTGGCGGTGACATCGCAGGTCCGAGCCGAAATCACGCGTTGTGTTTCCGGCGCAGGCAAATAGGCAGGGGCGAGCTGTTTTCAAAAACCCATGAAAAAATACCTCGTTGAGTTTATCGGCACGTTCTTCCTCGTTTTCACCAT
>CALFNJ010000012.1 GCA_937902865.1 uncultured Opitutaceae bacterium | reverse complement strand
GATTTCCTCGCCGGCGCTCGCCGCGCTGCTGGCGGGACTGTCGGCGATTGGACCGTTCTCGATCGACGCCTACCTGCCCTCGATGGAGGAGATCGGACTGGAGCTGGGCGTGACTCCGCTCGCGGTGCAGCAGACGCTGACGGCGTACATGGTGCCGTTTGCGCTGATGACGCTGTGGCACGGCTCGATTTCCGACGCGCTGGGGCGGCGGCGCGTGGTGCTGTGGGGCATGGCGCTCTTCGGACTCGCGTCCATCGCCTGCGCCTGCGCGACCAGCCTGACGGCGCTGCTGGTGTTCCGCTGCCTTCAGGGCGCGACGGCGGGCGCCGGCATGGTCGTCGGCCGGGCGATCGTGCGCGACCTCTTCCACGGCGCCGAAGCGCAGCGGGTGATGGCGCAAGTCACGATCTCGTTCGCCATCGCGCCGGCGGTGGCCCCGGTGATCGGCGGCTGGCTGCACGTGTGGTTCGGCTGGCGGGCGGTGTTCGGCTTTCTCGTGCTCTTCACGGCGGTCTGCTGGGGTCTTTGTCTCCGCGTCCTGCCGGAAACGCTCGCACCGGAACGCCGGCAACCGCTGCATCCGATCTATCTGGCGCGCTCGTACTGGAGCGTGCTGCTGTCCGTGCCGTTTGTCGGCGCGTGCCTCTGCGTCACGCTGAATTTCACCGGCTTCTTCATCTATGTGATGTCCGCGCCGGTGTTCCTGATGGAATACCTGCACGTCTCGGCCACGGGCTTTTTCTGGCTCTTCGGCCCGCTGACGCTCGGGATGGCGGGAGGTGCCTGGTTGTCGGGGCGGGTCGCGGGGCGGCTTTCCCCGGTGCGGACGATGATGTGGTCGTACGTCCTCATGGGCGGCGCGGCGGGTGCCAACCTGCTCTATCACTTCCTGCGTCCCCCGGCGCTGCCCTGGAGCGTGGCGCCGCTCTTCTTTTTCGTGTTCGGAGCCGCCCTCTGCTACCCGTCGCTCACGCTGTTGGCGCTGGATCTTTTCCCCACCAAGCGCGGGCTGGCGGCTTCCTGCCAGAGCTTCGCCCAGACCGGCGGCGCCGCCATCAATGCCATCATCGCCCCCCTGCTCTGGGGCAGCATGCGCACGCTCGCGCTGGCGCAAGTGGTGGCTCTGGCGCTCGGCCTGAGCGGACTGCTGATTTACCTCTGGACCGCAAAAATCACCGAAGCTGCACCGCCGATCGAAACGCCCATCCAGTAGTTATCTGGAACTCAGGAAATCGGGAACGGAAGCGGATGGGCCCGCCCGATGTCGTGCAGAGCGCGCCCGGGACGAGATGAAAATGCATTCGGCAGCCCTCGGCAGCATGTCACGTAATACGTGACATGCTGCCGAGGGCTCCTTCGCATTTTCGCGGCCTCATCCCGTAGATCGACGGATTGTCGCCGGCTCCTTTCCTGATTTCCTGAGTTCCAGATAACGACATCTCCTAAAAAACAATCCCGCCGCCGGAGGACTCCGGCGGCGGGATTGTTTTGGGTTTCGGGAAGACCAGTTGTTTCCTCCCGCTCTCAACACCACTCAGGTGCCGGGAGTGACCACGATGGCGACGGCCTGCTGCTTGCCATCAGCACCGGTGCTGGTGGAAACCGAAACCTTGTCGCCGACCTTGATCTCATCCGCCTTGATCGGCTGCCCGCTCTTCGTGATCGAGGTCGAGCTGCTGATCGCGACGGTCTTGCCGTCCACGGTCAGGCTCTTGTCGCTCTTCGAACCGACCGAGCCGCTGAGCACATTGCTCATGCTGCCCATGCTGGACGAGGAGGAGCCAGCGCTCGGAGCGGTGGCCGACGAACTGGAGCTGTTGCCGCTGTCCCGGCTGCTGGACGAGGACGAGCCCGAGCCGCTGCTGTTGCTGCTGCCAGCCTGTGCGAAGACAGGCGTCACCAGCGCCGAGACGGCGAAGGCGCTGATCAGGGTGAGTTTCTTTGTGATGGAGTTTTTCATAGCGGCTCCTGCTTTGCCGCATTCATGCCAAGCGACTCCGGCTTTTCTAACTCACTGACGGCCAAGCTCGGGAAATTTTTGCCGGGCATTTTGTCGCCGCGAAATGCAAGATCGCGCAAAAAATTTCCCGCAAAACACGGGAAATTTTCAGCGGACGGGGGACTGGAGACGGGAGGCGAGAAACAGACAGACGGAAGGAATCGCGATCCCCGTTCGTCGCACGAACCCGCGAAGAGCGCGAAGAAGTCCGGGCCGCATGTCACGTAATACGTGACATGCTGCAGGGGACGCGGGGTAGAATTTATCTCTTAGAACGTTTAAAAAAATTAGAGGGTCGTTCGTCTCAAGGGAGGGCGAATCGTCCCGGTGAGCCACGGCTCGGCGGGGACGCCTCGCCCTACCTTTCGGCGGCAGCTTTATTTAATCCGCTCCAGCCTCAGGCTTCGTGCTCTTTTTGGCTCTGTTGGTGTGAGGACTTCCGACGGATTGGGGACTAGCCGTTCCTGAGGGTCGGACAAAGTTGGGACTGTGGTGCGCGGAAGAGCTCCGCCTTCGCGGATCTTGGTTTTGGTTCATCGGAACCATTGCCACGCGGCGACAGTCCCACCACGCTGCTGGAGCCCCCATGTCTTCCTTCGTTCGCCGCATTTTCCCGTTTCTTGGGTTGGCCTGCCTCGCGGGCGGACTATTTTCGATGGCGCGGGCCGCGGATGAAGCGGAGCCGCGTTTTTCGTCGACGCTGTCCGCGGTCCAGCAGGCGGAGACCGGACTCGATCAACTGACGACCGATAACGTGGCGGTGATCGATGCGCTGGTGCGGGTCGACACGACCACGGCGGTCCGCGTGGTTCGAAACACCATCCGCACGACCCGCTTTTCCGAGCGCCGCACGACGCACGAGCGCGAGATCGCCGGCCTGGACCACCTGACTCCCGAACAACTGCGGAAGCTGGACCAATTCGTGGCGCTGCGGATTCCCGCGCCGCCGACGGATGTGGATCTGGCGTATGCGAGCGTCCGCCTCGACTCGACGACTCCGCTGGTGACCGTCAAGAGGCGCGCGCCGGAAATCCATGGCTCCGTCTCCCTCACCTATGGCTGGAGCAAGTACGGCAGCGTCCGCGGCGGCGAGACGAACGTGACCTATGTGGATCCGCGCAAACGTTACTCGGTGACGGTCGGCTACTCCGAATATCGCGGCAACGGACTCGCGCCCTCCCCCTACGCCACGTCGCCTTATCTTTCTCCCTATTCCGCGCTCAATCGCTATTACCCGTATCCGCCTTATCGGCCGACCACGCCGGTGATTTCGGACGACGACAACAACTAGAGCGGAAGGAAGAAGGCGGTTCAGCGAGAGGCACGCGAGCAGTGTGTAGCTTGAAAGGGAGGGACGGGCAGCCTGCCGGTCCGCTTGGACTCCGCCGACCAACGAGGTGGAGCGCGTTGACCTCAACGCGCTGAGCGACGTCGCAGGCATGAACACGCCGAAACGCGGACGGAGTTGAACAACGCGTTGGGGACAACGCGTTCCACCTCGAACCGGACGGGCAGGCTGCCCGTCCCTACCTTCCGGAGCGGGATCGACCGGACCGAGTTTATTTCACGATCGCCTGGTAGGTGAGCACCTTGAACTTCGAGACCAGATCGACTCCGCCGGCGGGACGCAGCTGCGTCAGGAAGATCGCGACGAGCTTCTCCTTCGGATCGATGAGGTACTGCGGATAGTACGCGCTACCCCAGCCATACGCGCCCTCCGAGCCGAGCTCGCCGTAGAATCCGGGATCGTTGTTCACCCAAAAGCCGGCGCCATAGGCATCGGTGTCGTTCCGGGGCCGATATTTGTCGCCGACGAGATTCGTGTGCATGAGCTCGACAGTCTTGGGGCCAAGCAGGCGCACGCCATCGAGTTCGCCGCCGTTCAGCAGCATCTGCAGGAAACGGCCGTAGTCGCTGGCCGTGGACAGCACGCCCGCGCCGCCGGAGAAGCACTTGCGGGGACCGTGGATGTAATCGCTCTTGTCGGAGGTTTCCTCGAGGACGAGCTTGCCGTTTTCGAACCCGTACACCGGCGCGAGCCGCCCGGCCTTTTCCGGCGGAAGGTAGAAGCAGGAATCGGTCATCTGCAGCGGACGGAAAATCCGCTCCTCGAAGAAGCGATCGAGCGGCTGGCCCGAGACCACCTCGACGAGTCGCCCGAGCACGTCGTAGGAGAACCCATACTGCCAGGCCTCGCCCGGCTGGCCGTTGAGCGGCAGCGTGCCAAGACGGTCGATCGCGTCGCCGATGGTCTCGTCGTGATTGGCGAAGTACCAGTTGTAGAGATGCGCCTGCTCGTACGCCTCGCGGGCCGGCCCGTCGCCGTACGTGAGGCCCGCGGTGTGCGTGAGGAGGTTCAGGATGGTGATCGGCTTTTTCGCGGGAACGGTCGTGAACTTCGTGCCGGCGGGCGAGCCGGGCGGCGGGGCGACCGCGACCAGCGGATGGGCAAAGGCGGGCAAGTATTTCGAGACCGGATCGTGCAGGAGCAGGCGGCCCTCCTCGTAGAGCATCATCACGGCGACGGCGGTGATCGCCTTGCTCATGGAAGCGATGCGGAAAATGGCATCGGTTCGCATCGGCTGGCCGGCGGCGATATTCTGCTGGCCGTGAGCCTTGAGCTGCACGATCTGCCCCTGGCGCGCGATGTACACGACGGAGCCGGCGATCTGCTGGCGGGCGGTGTAGTCGTCGATCACCGCATCGAGGCGCTGCAGCCGCTCCGAAGAAAATCCGAGACTCTCGGGGGAGGCCGCCGCGGCGGCAGCACGAACAGAGGACAGACCGGCAGGCGTCAGGAACAGCACAGCCGAGAGCAGCAGCGGGGGTAGCTTCATGGCGGCAGGAAACACGCCCGTGGTGGGCATTCAACGTTCAACATTCAACGCTCACATTCAACATCCCAAGCAATGGGCAATCCGTCGCTCAAGATTGGTCGAATCCGCGCTCAACGGAAAACCCGTGTTCAATTCACCAGAGGATGACACGCGAAGCTGCGAAGGGCGCGAAGTCCGGGGCAGGATAAGACATTCGAACCGGTTTCACACAGAGGACACGAAGTACACAGAGATCGATTCGGTTTGGTCTCTGTGTACTCCGTGTCCTCTGTGTGAAACCGGTTTGGAAACCCATCCGAAATAATCAACGCCTGCCCATTCTTCGCGAGCTCGCATGCAGCGGTTGGGGATTGTCCCCTTCACACTTGAATCGGACGTAGGCAGGTGTCCTCGTAGCGGCCACGACCCAAGACCGCTACCCCAAACCCCATCTTTCCCCATGAGATTCGAGCATTTCGCCCTCAACGTTCCCGATGTCCGCGCGATGAGCCGGTGGTACGTAGATCACGTCGGCTTCAAGATCCTGCGGCAGCGCGAGGACTCGCCCTACACGCATTTTCTCGGCGACGAAACGGGTCGGGTCGTGATCGAGCTCTACAGCAATCCGAAGGTGGCGATCAGATCGGAAGA
>CALFNJ010000011.1 GCA_937902865.1 uncultured Opitutaceae bacterium | reverse complement strand
GTGGCGATCCAGGGCTTTGGCAATGTCGGCAGCGAGACCGCCCGCGCCCTCGCCGATTACGGCGCCAAAATCATCGCGATCTCCGACTACACCGGCGGCATCCACAACCCGAAGGGCATCGATGTCCGCAAGGCGCTCGCCTACGTGAAATCGCAGCGCGTCCTCCGCGACTTCAGCGGCGGCGAGGCCATCTCCAATGACGAGCTGCTCACGCTCAAATGCACGGTGCTCATTCCCGCCGCGCTCGAGCAGGTCATCACCGAAAAGAACGCGCCCAAGCTGCGGTGCCGCGTGCTCGCCGAGGCCGCGAACGGCCCGACCACCAATGCTGCCGACCGCATCCTCGAGCGCCGCGATGACATCGAGCTCATCCCCGACATCCTCTGCAATTCCGGAGGCGTGATCGTCTCCTATTTCGAGTGGCTGCAGAATCTCTCGAACTTCTACTGGTCGCGCGACGAGGTGATCGCGAAGCTCCACGGCATTCTCGACACCGCCAAGGACTCGGTCGAATACCAGAAACGGAAATTCAAATTCAACCGCCGCCTCGCCGCCCTCACCCTCGGCATCGGCCGCGTCGCCGAAGCCAAGCAGAGCCGGGGATTGTTTCCGTAAGGCACCGAAGTAACAAGTAGCAGGTAACAAGTAACAAGATCGTCAGGCGCATTCGCGCCGGACAGCCTTGGTACTTGTTACTTGATTCTTGTTACTTATCCCCCGACACGGGTTTTTCCCGACGGAATGACCAGCAGGGTCAAACGCCTGCGTCCGCAACAATTCCGTCTGCGGCGCCACGAACGCCGGTACTATGCAATCTACCTCGGTGTCGGTGGTCGCGGTGCGTCGGTCCGGCGGAGCCTCAGGCGGACTCGCCGTCGTGCTCGGGATTCTTCTTCTGATCGAAGGCGTGTGGGGTCTGTTCAGCCCGGTCGTCTTCGGCGTCCTGTCCACCAACGTCCTGCATGCCTGCATTCACATCGTGCTCGGCGGCCTTGCCCTCTGGGCCGGTTCCAGCCGGCACTCGCGCGGCTTTCTCGGCTTCCTCGGCGTGCTGCTCATCCTCGTCGCCGTGCTCTGGTTCATTCCCGGCACGCGGAGCTTCATCGTCGACACGCTCAACGTGAACCGCGCCGTCGCCATCGTGAACCTGATCGTCGGCGCCCTCTGCCTGCTCCTTCGCACCGTCGGCCCGCGCACGGTCGTCGTCGAGGAGCCCACGACGCTCAGGTTTTTCTGACGCGTTGCTTTGATCCAGCTCCTTAAAGGTAGGAACACGCAGCCCGCGGGTCTGCGATCGGTCTGAAACATTCAACGACCAACGCTCAACGTCAGATGGCCGACCTGCCTGACCTTGAACGTTGAATGTTGGACGTTGAGCGTTGGACGTTCCGTCAGCCCGGCGTGCGCACCTGCACGGCGTGACATGACGCCTGGGTCGACGGCGTCCAAACGGACGGGCGGGCCGCCCGTCCCTACCTTATGCGATCCGCGGATTTCGCCTGAGCGCCAAAGATCCGTTCCGATCTCCGTGCGCTCCGTGCCTTTGTGCGAGACCGGATCGAAAAGCCCGAGGCAAGCGCGCTACGCCAGCTTCAGTTCGCGCAGCGTCGCGCCGACCGAGCTGAGGTTCTCCGGACGCATCGCCGCGTGGCTGGTCGAGATGACGAGGCCCACGCCGCCGGCGCGGAAGATCGCCTGCACGGCCTCGCGCACGCTCTCGGGCGTGCTGTTCTTGTCCTGCACGTCGATGCCGAGCCCCGGACAGATCCTGACCTTCGAGCCGGCGACGCCTTCCACCGCGCGCTTGGTCTCGCGGTACACGTAGTCCGCCGAGAAGCGCTCATAGCTGCGGCCGCCGCTGCCGTTGGCCGGACGCGACGTGCCGTGCACGATCTCCGCGTACGATTTTTCCTTCAGATCCATCACGCTGTACTCGAAGTCGAGCAGTTGCTGCTTCGTGAGGTCGCCGAAGATATTCTGGTTCAGACTGTCCACCAGCGAGGTCATGCGCTCGCCCGCCGGATTGTCGTATACCACCGGTTTCAGGAAATCGGAATACTCCGTGTACGGCTGGTAGTCCTGCTCGGCGCGATACATCGGATTGAAGGCGATGTTGTGCCAGATGTGGAAACCGATCTCGACCGACGGCCGGATCGATTTCGCCTTGGCGTAGAACTCGCGCTGCATCTCGCGCATGCTGTCCGACCAGAACGTCTCCCACACGAGGAGCTCCGGATAACGGAGCAGCAGCCGCCAGAACTCGACGTAGTAGCCGTCGCGCGGCCGCTTGCCGGCCCGGCCGTCGCGCACGTACGGCTCCAGCGCGAGATAGGCTTTTTTCACCCGCTCGATGTCGATGCCCTGCTTCGCCGCCTTGGCCGCGCAATAGCTGCAGAAGCACGAGGTGCGGCCGGGATCACTCTTCGCGCCGTGATGCCAGGCGCCCAGCGCGTTGCCGAACGGGCCCTGCCGCTCCGAGCCGCGCTGCAGGCCGTCCACATCGTAGGAACGGATGTAGTCCTCCACCTGCGCCGAAACCAGGTTTCGGAAATACGGATTGTTCAGGCACGGCCCGCCGGGATGGCCTTCCGTGCGCCGGCCGTGGAGATCGATCTCATAGAGTTCATCCATGCCCTTGATCTTCGGCTGCGCCCGGTTGTCCTCGGCCACCCAGGAGAAGACCTTGATGCCCCGCTTCCGCGTCTGCGCCGTGATCTTCTCCATCGCGTCGGGCAGGTTGAAATCACCCGCCGCCAGCGGCTGCGGCTTCATCCCGACGTTGCCGTAATACTGCGGATGTCCCGCCGCGAAATTGCCGCGCGGGTTCGCCGCCTTGTCGAGGCCGCTCCACGACGCCTCGAAGAGATTGCTGTGCAGCAGCAGCGCGTTGACGTTCGCCCGCGTCTGCACGTCGTCGAGAAACTTCTCGATGCCGTACTGCAGCAGGTACGTCACCTCCGCCTGGAATCCGATCATCGGCTTCAGCGCCCCGGCCGCGCCGGTCTCCGCCGCGCGGGTCACGCTCGGCCTGAACGCCACGCCGGCCGCGACCGCCGTCGCCGCCACGGAAGCGGTGCGGACAAAATCACGGCGTGAGATCGAATTCGAATCGGGGGAACTGAGCGCAGGAACATTCTTCATGGGAAGGAAGGAGGGGGTTGAAGCACCACGCCGCCCGAAACGCCGGGGCGGCACGCGACACTCGAAGCCAGACGCCGCAAACGCAACGAGGTTGTTCCCCAACTCAACGCATCAACGCACTGGTACATCACAGAAGCCAGTCCCATCGACCGCCCACGGCCTGATTTCCGTGTCATCAGTGTGTTCCGTGGGCAATTCTGACTTTCGTGTTTTCAGGAATTCGGCCGCCTCTTTTTTTGCGACCTCTGCGACCTCTGCGCCTTCCTGTAGCCATTCCTCTCCCGATTCATCTCAGCTGAACCCCTCGCGCACTTCGGGATGAGCGTTGATATAGGTCGCGAGCCCTTTTCCGGACTCCGCGAGCTTCCGCATCGCGTCGAGATGTTTCCTGACCACGCGCCCAAGTTCGTAGCGATAGTC
>CALFNJ010000010.1 GCA_937902865.1 uncultured Opitutaceae bacterium | reverse complement strand
GTCCTTGTCGAGCTTGCCGGCGGTGATGCAGAGAAAGTAGTCCTCGTTGCCGCGCATGTAGACGAGCAGGTCGTCCACCACGCCGCCGTTCGGGTAACACATCGGCGAGTAAAGCACGCGTCCGGGAAAAAGCTTGGAGACGTCGTTGGTCACGAGGTGATCGAGGAAGCGGGCGGCTTCGGGCCCCTTCACGTCGACCTCGCCCATGTGGCTCACGTCGAAGAGCCCGGCGGTGCGGCGCACCGCCTTGTGCTCCTCGAGAATGCTGCGGTACTGGACCGGCATTTCCCAGCCGGCGAAATCGACCAGCCGGGCGCCGCGGGCGGCGTGGAAATCGCGCAGAGGTGTGCGTTTGAGTTCGCTCATGGGCGCCTCACTACGCGCGGCGCCCCACCCCGCCGCAAGGCTGTTTTGCGGCGATCGCCGCAATAGAATTTCTGTGCATGGCTCCGCAAAAAAACGAGCGCTGACCGGGCAAAAATCAACGAGAGCAGACCGATCCGAAGGTGGACCGCGACCTCCGGGCGCGGTTTGTCCGCTTTGGTCTACGCTCTCACCCCAACCACCCTCGCCCGGAGGTCGAGGGCCACCTGAATCGGGCACTCCTTGCGGATGCCTCCGAGCCCCCCCTTGTTACTTGTTCCTTGGCACCTGTTACTTCGTACCACGCCTCCTAATTTGTAGTCGCTACTTGAAATGACTCCATAAACTGGAGCCATGTCCTGGCTCATCCTGGCCATCGTCGTCACCCTCAGCATTTCCTTCATCTGCTCCCTGCTGGAGGGGCTCGTGCTGAGCACGACCGTGGCGGAAATCGAAGCGCTGAAAAAGACGCGGCCCCGGCGCGGCCAGGTCCTCGAGATCATCAAGCACGAGATCGACGGAACGCTTTCGGCGATCCTGACCCTCAACACCATGGCGAACGGCCTCGGCTCCGTCGTCATCGGCGCGCTCGGCGCCAAGCTGGTCGGCCCCGAAACGCTCGTGGCCGTGACCATCGTCTTCGGCATCGGCCTCCTCGTTGCCGGCGAAGTGCTCCCGAAGAATGTCGGGGTCGTGTACCGCCAGCAGCTGCAGCCGCACATCGTCTATCCGCTCTGGTGGCTGCGTCGCATCCTCAGCCCGATCACCTACCTCTGTAATGCGTTCGTGCGGCTGTTCGTCCGCCAGGATACGCCCACCTACAGCTCCGACGAGGAAATCATCCTCCTGGCCGAGCGCGGGGCGCGGCACGGCACGCTTTCCAAGAGCGAGTCCAACATCATCGCCAACGCGCTCTCGCTCGATGACGTCCGCGTGAGCGAGATCATGACGCCGCGCACCGTCGTCACCGCGCTCCGGCGCAACGCCACCGTCGGGGAGATCTTCCGTGAGTTTCCCAATCTGCCGTTCGGACGCCTGCCGGTGTTCGGCCGCAATCTCGATGACATCACCGGCATCGTCCGCCGCCGCGACCTGCTGAAGGCCAAGGCCAACGACCAGGATCTCGCGCTGGTCGAATCCCTGATGCAGGAGGTGAACTTCATCCCCGCGACCGCCACCGCGGCGCATGCGCTCCAGATGTTTCTCAAGGCGCACCAGAAGCTGCTTATCGTCGTCGACGAGTTCGGCTCGACGAGCGGGGTCGTGACGATGGAGGACGTGATGGAGCACATCCTCGGCCGTGAGATCTTCGAGCAGGACGACGTCGCCGTGGACATGCGCGAGCTCGCCCGTGCCAAGCAGCAGAAGCAATCGCGCCCCCGCCGCGCCGGCGAAATTCCGCCCGCCTCTGCTCCCACCAGCGTCCCTCCGCCGCACCAGTCCTGATGCCTTCTCCTGTCACCCGCCGCCCGTCACCTGTCTCCTGATGCCGACGCCCCTCTTCGCCTACTGGGTCCATCAAGCGCACCCATTTCTCATCCAGTTCACGGAGAATTTCGGCATCCGTTACTACGGCCTGGCGTACCTCGTCGGCTTCATCGGCGCCTTCTGGCTGATGCAGCTCTATCATCGCGCCGGCCGCTCGCCGCTCAACAGCGACGCCGTCTTCGAGCTGATGACCTACCTCGTGCTCGGGGTGATGGTCGGGGGACGCCTCGGCAACTTTCTGCTCTATCATCCGGACGAGCTTTTCCATCCCCCGTGGGCGTTCTTCATGGTCTGGAAGGGCGGCATGGCCAGCCATGGCGGCTTTGTCGGCGTCATTCTCGCCGTGTGGCTTTTCGCCCGGTACCAGAAGCTTTCGTTCCTGCAGGTGACCGATGTGGTCGTCACGACCGTTCCGCTGGGACTCATGCTCGGCCGGATCGGAAATTTTCTCAACGGCGAGCTCTGGGGCAAGCCCGCCACCGTGCCGTGGGCCATGATCTTCCCGGACAGCGGCGATCCCTTGGTTCCGCGACATCCGTCGCAGCTGTATGAGGCGGCGCTCGAGGGCGCAGTGCTGCTCGCGTTCATGCAATGGCGCTTCTGGCGCAGCCATGCCCAGCGTCAGCCCGGGCGGCTGAGCGGCGAGTTCCTCTTCGGCTACGCCGTGCTCCGGGCGATCGGCGAACTTTTCCGCGAGCCCGATGCCTCACTCATTTTTGGACTCAGCCGCGGAACGTTCTACTCGATCTTCCTGATCGTGGTCGGTGCGATCCTCATCGTCCGCGGCAAACGGACGCGGGCTGCCGCGTAAAGGCGTCTTCACGGACGCTCAACGCTCCGCCGGGAAAATGTCGGGAGGTCCCGCCACCCGTGCGTTCCGCCGCCGACAAAAAAAGGGCGTCCGCAAAGGACGCCCCCGCTGAGCCTTGAACGTTCAACGTTGAGCGTTGGACGTTGAACGTTGTGCGCGCCTGGCACGCGCTCGTCACTTCTTCGGCACGAACTGCACGACACCGTACGCCACGACGATGTTGAACGCGTCGTTCTTCAGCATCTTGAGCGTCTCGGCTCCGGCGAGCAGCACCGGGCCGTAGCCATGGGCGGCCGTCACGCTGACGGGACGGTAATAGTAGTACGCCAAATCGAAGGCCAGGTCGGTGCCGACGCAGGTGCCTTCGACCTGACCCTTCGCATTCACCTTGGTGGCGACGGCGTTCCAGCCGAGCTGAGCCACGGGGCCGTAGGACACGGCACTGACCCAGCCGCGATTGACCGCATGCGCGATGCAGTAGGTGAAAATCGCCGTGGCGGAGGTCTCGACGTACGAGTCCGGCATGTCGAGCAGCTGGTGCCAGAAACCGGTCGGCGCCTGGTAGGACGCGAGTCCCTTGATGTGCGCGCGGAGCTGCTTCAGCACCTCGGCGCGGCCCGGATGATCCTCCGGCAACACGTCCAGCAGCTCGACCATCGCCATGATCGCCCAGCCGTTGGCACGCGCCCAGTGGGATTCCGGATGCTCCGGCGCGCTCATGC
>CALFNJ010000009.1 GCA_937902865.1 uncultured Opitutaceae bacterium | reverse complement strand
GGATTCCCCGCAGCCTTGAAATCGAGGAGCTGGGACAGCTGCGAACTGATGGCCGTGATGTTATGCCGGAGCTGCTCCGGACTGAGCAGGTTGCGCTCCGCGGATTTGCCGGAGGGATCACCGATCATGCCGGTGGCGCCGCCCGCGACCGCGATGGGGTGGTGGCCGGCGAGCTGGAACCGGCGGAGGGTGAGCTGGCCCATGAGATGACCGACGTGAAGGGAATCGCCGGTCGGATCGAAGCCACAGTACAGCGTCACCGGGCCTTCGGCCAGCCGCTTGGCCAGCGCGTCGCGATCGGTGCAGTCGGCCAGGAGGCCGCGCCAGACGAGGTCTTCGAGAAGAGTCATGGATGGAAGCAGCGAAGTAACGGGGTCGGGCCGCGGACGCGCAAGAGCGTTTCTAATGCCGCGCGTTGCGCGGATAGAAACCCCACTTCTGAGGGGAAAAACAATTTGCCGGGACGCGTGACGCTGCTCAACGTGCCTCCTCTTTTCCCGCGGCTCCGCCGGCGCGGAAATGCCACACCACCAACCTTCAGCCGCCTCTCCTCCATGCCCATCGCCGTCGGTGCCAAAGCCCCTGATTTCACGCTCAAGACCAAGACCGCGGACGGTCTCAAGGACGTCCGCCTCGGTGAAAACGCGGGCCAGCGCCAGGTGGTCCTGCTGTTCTTCCCCGCCGCCTTCACCGGCACCTGCACCCAGGAGATGTGCGACATGACCTCCGGGCTCAGCGAATACTCGAATCTCGGCGCTCAGGTTTACGGCATCAGCGTCGACACGCCGTTTGCGCAGGAGGCGTGGGCCAAGCAGCACAAGATCGGCATCACGCTGCTGAGCGACATGGACAAGACCGTCACGCGCGCCTACGGCGTGGTGCTGCCGACGAAGCTGGGCGGCATGTACGAGGCCTCCGCCCGCGCGGCGATCGTCATCGGCCGCGATGGCGTCGTGAAGTACGCCGAGCAGACGCCGACGCCCAAGGACCTCCCGAATTTCGCCGCGGTGAAAGCCGCGCTCGCCAAGTAATCTTTCCCGGGACCGATGACGAACCCGGCGACGGGGACGTCGCCGCCCAGTTTCCACCAGATCCGTTTTCCCTGATTCACTTTTCCGATGAGCCTCCCGAATCCCTTCAATACCCTGCAGACGTTCTCCGCCAACGGAGCGTCGCATAAATTCTACTCGCTGCCCGCGCTCGAGCAGGCCGGCTTCAAGGTCTCGCGCCTGCCGGTGTCGATCCGCCTCGTGCTCGAGTCGCTGCTGCGCAACTGCGACGGCAAGCGCGTCGCCGAGCCGGCGATCCGCGACCTCGCGGGCTGGAACGCTAAGGCCGAGCGCACCGCGGAAATTCCGTTCGTGGTCGCCCGCATCGTGCTGCAGGACTTCACCGGCGTGCCGCTGCTCGTCGACCTCGCGGCGATGCGCTCCGCCGTCGCGCGGATGGGCAAGAATCCCAAGATCATCGAGCCGCTCGTGCCCGTCGACCTCGTCGTCGACCACTCGGTCCAGGTCGACTTCGCCGGCAGCGCCGAGGCGCTGAAGAAGAATCTCGAGCTCGAGTTCTCGCGCAACCGCGAGCGCTACCAGTTCCTGAAGTGGGGCATGCAGGCCTTCGACACCTTCAAGGTCGTGCCTCCCGGCATCGGCATCGTGCACCAGGTGAACCTCGAGTTTCTCGCCAAGGGTGTGCTGGCGGACGGCAGCGGTGTTTATTATCCCGACACGCTCGTCGGCACCGATTCACACACGACGATGATCAACGGCATGGGCATCGTGGGCTGGGGCGTCGGCGGCATCGAGGCCGAGGCGGGCATGCTCGGCCAGCCGGTCTATTTCCTCACGCCCGACGTCGTCGGCGTGCATCTCACCGGCTCGCTGCGCGAAGGTGTCACGGCGACCGATCTCGCCCTCACGGTCACGCAGATGCTGCGCAAGGCGAAGGTGGTCGGAAAGTTCGTCGAGTTCTACGGCCCCGGCGCCGTGGCGCTGCCGGTCGTCGACCGCGCGATGATCGCCAACATGGCGCCCGAATACGGCGCGACCATGGGCTTCTTCCCCATCGATGGCGA
>CALFNJ010000008.1 GCA_937902865.1 uncultured Opitutaceae bacterium | reverse complement strand
TGGTTATCTGGAACTCAGGAAATCAGGAACGGATTTCCGAAGGTAGGGACACGCGGCCCGCGGATCCGGAGAGACTCGGCGAAACATTCGAGGCAATTTTTAATCGGAAAACGACCGAGGACGAACCGAGGATCGGACCGAATCTCGGATCCCACTCGGTCTTCCTCCTGTAAAAAGCGAATCGAGTTTGATCGGTGCGTGAAGGCTGACCGAGTCGAACCGGACGGGCGGGCCGCCCGTCCCTACCTTCGGATGCAGGGGCGTTCTTTACGGACGCCCGTTCGCGCCGCCAACCAGGAGCCCGGGTGTCCCAAGGGACGCCCCTACGTCGAATCCGATTCCTGCATTCCTGAGTTCCAGATAAAACCATCCCCTCTCCCCTATCCCCCTCCTCTAACGCCGCGTCACGTAGAGGACGTCCACGACGTTGCGCACGAACTGCTCGTCGGCGACGCCGTCCGCCAGTTCGGCGGGGACGGCGCCGAGGCGCCGGAAATGGGCCGCGAGTTCGGCGAACAGGCGCACGCGGGCCTCGGCGTCGAACTGGTCGCGGCGCGCCAGCGCCTGCCACGCGGCGCGCGCTTCGGCGGGCGAGACCGCCTGGCGGAGTCGCGCCATCGCCGGGGCGTGCTCGCGCAGCGAGTTGTATTTGCCCGCGCGCGTCGCCGCGAGATCCGGCTCGGGCTCTTCGGGCTCCCAGACGACGAGCGTGTCCGCCGCCAGATCGCCCAGGCGCTGGCCGCGGGCGTTCAGCACCGCCGCCAGACCGCCCACGAGATAGAAAACCGGCAGCCCATCCACGAAGCGCAGCAGATTCCGCAGCACCACCTGCGGGAACGCCAACCGCAGTCCGCGCGCATCGACCACGCGGAGATGCACCAGCTTCTTTCCCAGCGTCTGGCCGCGCCAAGCCCACTCCGCGACGATCCAGTAGCTCTGCGCGAGGAGGAAATAAAGCACCAGCGTCAGCATCCGCGCCACGTCCTCGCTCAGCGTGGCGAGAAGATGCAACGGCAGCGCGATGGCGGACCAGACGACCGAAACCGCCGTCAGGTCGACCATGAGCGCCAGCGCCCGGAGCAACGGGCTCGCCAGCCGGAAGGAGAACGCCACGCCCTCGGGCGTGCGGAGACGAAGCCGATGCACGCGATCCGTCATCATGATGATCTCGCTCGAGCCGCCCTCCCGGCTTCCGTCGTCCGGCGTCCGTCCTCCGCAACCCGGCCTTCCGATCCTCCGGCCTTCCGCTCTCCCGCCGCGGCCGAACGCCCGACCCGGAAAAAATACCAGTTGAGCAAAATCAGCTCCAGCACCCCGAAGGCGATCTTCACCGCGTACGGGATCACGGGTTCGTGGTACTGCGAAAGGAACGCTTCGACGAAGCCCGCCCAGATCAGCATCAGCGACGCTCCGAAGGCCAGCGTGACGACGTCCGGCATCACCGCCCGCAGGCGCGCCGCCATCCGCTCCCGCTGGCCGCGGCCGAGCAGCGCGCCGGCGAGGACGAAGCCCGCCTGGCCACCAACAAGGATCGCCGGAATCTCCACCGCACCGTGCGGGAGGAGCCAGCCGAAGAGAAACGGCGTCTGTCCCGCCAGGATGTAATCGATCGCCACCGCCCCGAGCACGACGCCGTTGTACAGGAGGAGCACGAGCGTGCCCACGCCCCACGACATCCCCAGCGCCATCGCCGTGAGCGTGACCTGGATGTTGTGCGTCATGAGCATGCCGGAAAAACCCGCCTTGTGGTTCTGAAGTTCCCGCCCCTGCTCCTGCAGCTCGTGCGCGACGCGCTCCGCCGGGCTTTCCTGCAGGTGTTCGAACGGCATCAGCACCTCCTTCGCCGAGGGGTCGAACGCCAGGGCCGCGGCGCCGAAGATCACGCCCACCACGGTCAGCGCCACCGCCAGCATGAAGGCCGACAGTCTCCGCCGAAACGCCTGCGGCAGCGTCTGCGTGAACCACAGTCCGGGGCGGAGCCGCCCACCCTTTCCGCGCGCTCCGTGAATCTCCGCGTGGCCCCGGGCAACGAGGCTTTCCAAAAACCGCCGCGCCTCGGGCTCCGCCGCGTGACTCGCCAGGCGGGCCAGGTCCGCCGCCGCCCGCTGGTAGAGACGCTCGAGCTCACGCGCCTCCTCGAGCGACAGCGTCCGCCACGGATCCTCGGTCAGGTCGCGCAGCAGCGCGTCGAGCCGCTCCCAGCCGGGTTTCTCTTCCGCGATGAACTTTTCGAAGCTGACGATCACAGCGCCTGCCTCCGTTTCACCTCGAAATACCGGGCGATGAGCTGTGCCGCCACACCCGCGACGATCGGTGCGGCGAACGACGTG
>CALFNJ010000007.1 GCA_937902865.1 uncultured Opitutaceae bacterium | reverse complement strand
GTCCGCTGGAGCCGGTATCTTCGAACGAAAAGCTGTAGGTCGCCGAGGTCGGCACATCGTACTCGGCCCATTTGACCGAGACGAGAACCTCGGCGTTTTCCTTCGGCTTTTTCTGGGCGACGGCGGTGACACCCGGGAAAACAAGGACGGCAAGGGCCAGCCAGCGGAGCGCGGTGGTGTTCATGGGGGAAAGGGATTCGGGGTTAACGTCAACGTACGATGCGCTCGGGCTGGGTCGCCTTCGTGTCGGGCCGCAAGGCCTGCAGGCGGGCGCCGATCTGGGTCAGCCGCGCCTGTCGCTCCTGCTGCTTCTGCACGACCGCGGCGCGGATGGCGGAGCCGGCCTCCTTGCCGCCGGTCTTGACCGCGGCGGCGGCCTGTTTTTCCGCGGCCTTGAGGTCGGCGATTATCGCCTGGCGAAGCGCGGCGCGTTCATCCTCGAGCTGCAGCATCTCCGCGATGTCGGCGGGCGGCGCGACGCGGACGCCTCCCGGAGCGGGACCAGCCTTGCCGTCCGTGGTAGTAGTCGTGGTGGTCGTGGCGGCGTTCTGGGCGGCCAGGGAATGGGCGCCGAGCGCCACGAGGAAAACCAGCGGGAGGATCTTTTTCATGGGGATTAAATTTTAGAGAAGCAGAGGCGTGAAGACTTCGAAGCTGCCGGTGGCGGCGGTGGTCGCGGAGACCGATGCGTCGGTGGAAACATTGCCGGCGAGATCGACCGTGCGGACGGTGTAGCTGTAGGTGGTGCTCGGGCTCACCGTGCTGTCGGTGTAGGTGGTCGAGGTGACCAGCGAGGAGTTCACCTTCGCGCCGTTGCGATAGACGTTGTAACCGGCCACGCCGGAAGTGCCGGCGCCGCTGTCCGTGCCGGCGGTCCAACTCAGGGTCACGCTCGCGCTCGTGCTCGTCGCGTGCAGGGTGGTCGCCGCAGTGGGGTTGGTGGTGTCCGCGTTGTTGGCCGCCGTGCCGGCGAAGTACTCCTCGATGTTCGTGATGCCGTCGCTGTCGTGGTCGCTGTTGCGGTCGTCGGCCGCGGTGTTCAGGCCGTTCGCGGTTTCCCAGGAATCGGGCATGCCGTCCTTGTCGGCATCGGTGAACAGCGGGTTGGTCGACTGCACCGCGAGCGTATCGAGGTAGGCGGTGGCCGCGGTCACGCCGTTGATCGTGAGCTGCCGGAAAAACGCCTCGCTCGTGTTCGAGAAGGCCAGGTCGTAGTCGATCAACTGGCCGTCGAGATAGAGGTCCCACGTGTGATGCGTGTAATCCTCCCGGATCGTGAGATGCAGCCAGTTGGTGGACTGGTTGCTGCCGTTGATCGGGAACGAGGCGTGGGAATCAACCCAGGTGTTCGAGCCGACGCCGTCGTAGCTGTAGATCTCGCCCTGCCCGCCCGAGATCTGAAATCCGATTCTGGCGGACTCGGTTTCGATCACGGTCGAGGCGCTCGCCGAGCCCGCCGCCACCGGTGCGAAGTAGAGATCGATGAACGTGACCGAAGGAGAACCGGATTCGAGGAACCCCTGGCTGACCTTCGCGGCCGTGCCGCCGGAGTTGAGCGCGACGCCACGGGCCCCCGCCTGATAGGTCGACGTAGTCACATCGGCCGAGCCCTGCGCGACGATCCAGCCGCGCTGCCCGCCGAGCGAACCGGTCGAAAAATTGTCCGCCGATTCGAACCCGACGACGTACGGCAGACTTTGCCCGACCTGGACATGGAACAGCCCGCCCGAGGCCACACTGAAACCGGCGCCGAGCGAGACGTGGGCGCCAGCGGTGTATGTGACATCGGCGCTGCTGCCGACGGTCACGGTGGCGGAGGTCGTGATCGAGTTGTCGGCGGAGACGGTTTGCGTCGTCGAGTACGTCGTGGTGCTCGAGATCGTCAGGTTGTCGACCGCCCGGAGTTGGGGAACGGCGAGCAGCAGGAGGCAGGCGACGGGCGGCAGGAGACGAAACATGCGCGGGAGCCGGAGACCGGACGACGGAGACCGGACAGGACGAGACTCCTGCATGGCGATGCACGACCGACGAAAAGCGCTGAATGAGAAATGTCGGAGAAATTTCATGGCGTGGAGGACGTGGAAGCGGATGCAAGATGGCTGGCGGAGGAACTCGGCTGCCGCTCGGCCATCTGGATGCGCAGGGCGGCGAATTGTTGGGCGAGTTTTGCTACCGCGTCGTCTTGGTGTGCGGCTTGAGCTTCCAGGGCGACGACTCGGGAACGCAGCGCTTTGATCTCCGCCACGAGAATTGGCACGAGCGCCTGGTCGCTGCGCTGCCACTGCCGGGTGATTTTCTCGGGATCATTGTCCCCCACCGTGACCGCTCCGATCCGGGCAAAGACCGGATCGGCGGCGTTTTCCTCCTGAGCGATGAAACCGATCGCATCCTTCTCGCCGGTTTTCCAATCGAACGTGACCGGCCGAAGTGCGTCGATCAGCCGGCCGGAATCGGTGAAGGGCCTGACGTTGGTCTTGAGGCGAGCGTCGGAAGAGGTGCTGTAAGCCGTGCCAGAGCCTCCCGTATCGATCGATCCGACGAGACCATTCGGATTGCGGAAGAAGAGCGCGCTGTAGAGGCCGGTGGTTGGCTGCTCCAGCACCATGGTCGCGTTGCTGCCATCAGCTTTCACCATGACCCGACCAAGGTTGGCGAGCGCAGTCGCCGTTCCGACGGTGAGATTGCCAGCCGCGGAGACCCGCATCCGTTCGCTCGGCCCGCTGTCGCCGGTTGCCCGCGTGAAAAACAAAAGGTCCCCCGCGTCGTAATTTGTCCCGGAATAAAGGACGGAAATCATGCCGCCGCGCTTGTCGGAGGTCGAATAATCCGAGGACCCCCAGGAGATCGTCCCGCCAAAGTCACGCTGGGTGGAGCGGCCACCCGCGGAAAAAAGCAACATGGGCAGACCAAAGGAGGCCGCTGGATCTCCTTTGATCTCAACAAAGGGATTTTGCTGCGTCGAAAAGGTGCTGTAGTGGGACAGCACCGCTCCGCTTCCACCGCCGACAATGAGATTTCCGTAGACCTGAGCTCTTTCAGTGGGCGACGTGGTATTGATCCCCAGACCCGTCGACGTGACATTCACTATTTGCTCCTGCAGACCCGCCGCAGAAGGCAGTACGCAGTGCAGCGCGCGGCAAGATGTTTTCATGAGATTATTGCCTGTGTTCCAGG
>CALFNJ010000006.1 GCA_937902865.1 uncultured Opitutaceae bacterium | reverse complement strand
CGCAGCATGCGACCGATCTCGCCGCCTTTCGCGACAAGCTGCTCGCGGCCGGGGTCGATGCACAATCGATCCGCGACATGATCGAAGGCGCCCTGCGTGCGCATTATTTCGAGACGATCAAAATCTGGCGGCGCGACCACAACCGCAACCAATGGTGGCTGCCGCGTGGCGCGCTGAACACTGACGGCATTCCCTCGTCCCAAGCTTTGGTCGTGTCACCCCTCTATGCCCTCTGCGGGCCGAGCGCGCTGGATATCGCGGATGCGGAGGTGCGCTATGCCTTCCTCCCGGCGGACAAACGCCGGACCCTCGCATTGATCGACCTCGACTACGGCGAACTGCAGGAGCGGATTCATCCGACCAGCCTGAATTACAACCCGACCAAGGAGTTGCTGCAGGCTGACATCGATCGACTGCAGTATCTCAAGAACGAGCGGCAGAAAGACCTGCTGGACGCGCTGACGGATGAAGAGCGTGCCGAATATAACCTCCGGTTTTCTCCGACGATCGCCACCGTCACCTCGCGGTTCAGCGCGATGAACGCGACGGAGCAGGAGTTTCGCGCGATCGCGCCTGTGCTGGCATCCTTGTCTCCGATTCAGTCCTTGTCGCCCGCCACCACGACGATGGTCACAGCGGCGTCGGTCACGTCGAGAAGCGCGCTGGAGCAGACGGCGCTGGATCAACTGGTCGCCGCCGTCGGTTACGATCGCGCCGTCGACTACGCCTGGAGTGGCTCTTCACCGCTGTATACCGAAACCACAAATTTGCTGCGCACGGTGGATCTGCCTCCGACGCAGGCGCCGCGTCTCCTGCAGCTGGAGTCCGAGACCGGCGTCCGGGCAGCGGCGATTCATTCCGATACGACGCTGACCCCCGACCAGAAGAAAGCCGCTTTGTCGGCGCTCCAGGAGACGGCGCAAACGGAGCTCGATGCCGTGATCCCGGCGAAAGCGCGGGCGAATTTGCCACCGCAGTCTTTTTCCTGGCTCACGGGACTGAGCGCGGGTCGTTATCAGATTCTCCAAGCGACGGTGAGTAATATCTCCTTCGCACCGACGGTGGTTTCGATCGCGAGTCCGCCGCCGCCTTCCTCCCGGAGCGTGCTCGTGGTGCGGCGTTCGGCGAATTGAGAAGCTCAGAGCGGAAAGGTGAGGCGGGTGGGGGATAATGCGTGGGTGGGCTCCGGCGGGCAAAACGCGGTCGAAGCTCAACAAGGCGTTGGGGCCAACGCGTTCCACCTCAATCTGAGTCGCCGGCGCAGCGTTCGGCTGCAGGAGGAATTGGTCACTCGTGCGACTCGTCGGACGGCGGGGCGGCGAGGATCTCGCGGGCCTTCTCGTAATCTTCGTCAGCGACGTCGACCTTCACGCCGCCGATCGCGTTCGAGGCAAGCCAGTCGAGCGTGACCATGTTTTCGTCGCGCGCGTAGGCTGCGATGCCCATGCCTTCGAGCCGGGCGATGAGCAGGTGCGCGTCGATCGGCTGGCTGAAGGCGGCGAGGGTTTTCATCGGAAACGAAATGGGCGAGAGGGAGTCGATGCCAACGGCGCGGATGGCCGCGAGCGTGTCCGGTTTCGATGATGGTCAGGCCTGCGTCTTGATATTTTGCAGGTCGGCCTGGCAAAGGGCGATAAACTGGTCGCGCGCGGCGGTGAGGTTCTTTTCGTGCCGGGCGCTCTGCTCCTGGTCGTCGCGGGCCGGGGTGTCGGTCACCAGCGTGCCGAACTTGGCCGCAGCGTCGGCGACCTCCTTCGGCGCGACGATCCGGATGCGGCCCAGCAGGGAATAAAGCGCACCGAACTCCGACGCGGATTCGATCTTTCCGTCGAGCGAGAGCAATGTGATCCGTCCGACTTCGGCCATGAAATCTCCGTAGAGCGCGCTGCGCTTCTCGAGATCTCGCGAAACCAGATCCTGCTCGAATTTCTTTTTCCCGAGATAGTAGGAGCTAAAAAAGGAAAGCAGTCCGCCGATGATCGAGCCCAGGAGGGCCGAGGCGGCGACGAGGACGTAGATGCCAGATTCGGAGGACATGATTTCCTAAGGTGAAAAATTTTCCGCGAGCTGACGGTCAAGCTCTCTTCTCATTGAGGAATTCTGCGAGACGCAAATCCAAGGTCGCGGGATCGCGAGCAAGAGGAGCGAAGTAGCGAACGCGGCCCGAGCGAATCACCATCGCTTCACCCCACCCATCGATCGGATAGCCTTCTTTTTTTAAGACATCCACGGTGTCATTTTCGATTTCGAGATTGATGATGCGGATGTCGCTTTCACCCGTTCCCTCAAGGCGGGCGAGCGCTTGAACGCTCGGCCCGCTCCATGGAGCGTGGAAGAATATGGCGGCCTTTTCCTGCTGGAAAACCTCTGAGACGTCAGAAGGCATTTTCTTTACCTAACCGATGTAAGTAGGGCTGTCGAATCCGCGGAAGAATGTGCCGGAGCAATGCGTTCCGCCCATAAAAAACCGGCCGGCTTGGAGAAGCCGGCCGGTTCGCAAAGCAGGGGAGCGGAGGGACTCAGCGTTTCGCCAGGGCGCGGTTGAGCGCGCTAACGATCGCCTTGATCGAGGCGAGCTCGATGTTGGTGTCGATGCCGGCACCGAAGAGCGTGAGGCCGCGGTCGGTCTTGACTTGGATGTAGCTCACCGCGCGGGCCTCGGCGCCCTTGCCGAGTGAGTGCTCGGAGTAGCTGAGAACCTCGAACTTCGGCAGGCCGGTGCCGGCCAGCGCGCGCACGAAGGCGTCGATCGGGCCGTTGCCGGCGCCGGTCAGGCGGTGGGCCTTGCCGTCGATCGTGAGGGCGACTTCGCATTTCACCGTGCTGTCTTTCTCGGTGGTCTTGAAATGCTCGAGCCCCACCGGCGCGGTGCGGCCGAGGTATTCCTTCTGGAACACGTCGTGGATCTCCGCGCGCGTGAGCTCGGTGCCCTTGGCGTCGGCGACGTCATTCACGATCTTGCCGATCTCCTTGTGCATGAGCTTGGGCAGCTGGAAGCCGAACTCGTCCTCGAGCACGTAGGCGACGCCGCCTTTGCCCGACTGCGAGTTGATGCGGATGATCGGCTTGTAGCTGCGGCCGATGTCGGCCGGATCGATCGGAATGTAGAGCACGTCCCACGGCGTGCCGGGCTTCTGCACGGCCCAGGACTTCTTGATCGCGTCCTGGTGCGAGCCGCTGAATGCGGTGAAGGTCAGCTCGCCGGCGTAGGGCTGGCGGGCGGGGACCTCGAGCCGGGTGCAGCGTTCGTAAACCTCGCGGATGTGGTTGATGTCGCCGAAATCCAGCTGCGGGTGGATGCCCTGCGTGTAGAGGTTCAGCGCGACCGTCACGATGTCCAGGTTGCCGGTGCGCTCGCCGTTGCCGAAGAGCGTGCCTTCCACCCGGTCCGCGCCGGCGAGCAGCGCCAGTTCGGTGGCGGCGATGCCGGTGCCGCGGTCGTTGTGGGTGTGGAGCGAGACGATGGTGCGATCGCGACGGGTCAGATGCCGGCACATCCATTCGATCTGGTCGGCGTGGACGTTGGGCGTGCTGTATTCGACCGTGACCGGCAGGTTGAGGATGATCTTGTCCGCAACGGTCGGCTGCCAGACGTCGGTCACGGCCTCGCAGATCTCCAGCGCGAAATCCAATTCCGTGCTGGT
>CALFNJ010000005.1 GCA_937902865.1 uncultured Opitutaceae bacterium | reverse complement strand
AGGTTTTTCCGGTGGAATTCGAGAAAAACCTTTTCGGTTCGGCCGGACCGGACTTCGCACGTGGCTCCCGGAGGCAGGTGCCAGAAGAGGTAGCGCGTGCCCTGGGCCGAGGTCTCGGCGTAGATCGGCACGAGGCCGAGCTTCCGTGAGAACTCGACGGCGGCCTGGCGCAACTCCCGCGACAGCCAGCGCGTGACGGCGCGTTCGCGCGCGATTTCAAATTCTCCGTTTTTCAGCTGCGAGGGCGTGATTCCAGCCGGGCCTGTCGGGGAGGACGCCGCCGAAGAGGGGACGGACGTTTGTGCTTCCCCACCCAGGAGCGCGAGCGCGGCGCGCCAGTTCGCATACCCGTGCTTTTTCGCGACCTGTTCCAACGCCTCGCTGTGCTTGAGGATGTTTCCACGCGCTCTTTCTGCGGCGCGAAGCGCGATGGCTTCCGCTTTCAGTTGTTCGATCGATGACATGTTAACCTTTTTCGGCTCGCGAATGCCCGGGCGTGGTTCCGTTCGTCCTGGCCGCGAACCTGGGAATTAAGGTTTACGTCAGAAGATCTCCAACATCGCTCTTCGCCATGCCCAAAGGGCGGAACCGGGAGGTGAGCGACGACCTGGGGCGTATCGACTGCCACCGCAGAGGCATGGTCAAGGCCTTTGCGTGTCCTCGTTATTTCCCAACCGCGCAGGCCAGGAGCCAAAGGGGCGGCGGGATCTTTCCCAAACCGGCTCGCGCAGAGACGCAGAGGTCGGGCATAGGTGCAATCCGGGTCAGGACTTCTCTGTGCTTCTGCGGCTCTGCGCGAGATTCCGGAAAGTCAGGGGAACAAAGCCGCGTCCGGCGAGGTATCACGGACGATGTTGTTTTCTTCCTCCCTGCGGCAGGCGGTGTCGGCTCCCTTCCTTGTGGTGCTGCTCGCCATGACGAGTGTCCCATGGGCCGGAGCGCAGGACGCGGGCGGATCGCCGCTCGAGGACGTGACGACGCTGCCGCCGTTTTCGGTGAAGGGGGATCGGATGGAGGAACTGGGGATGCGTTTCAGCGCGACGATCGGGATTCCCAGCTCCAACAACAGCCTGACCGTGTCGGAGGTTTTTCCGAACACGCCCGCGGCCAAGGCGGGGCTGCGGCCGGGAGAACGGGTCGAGAAGATCGACGGAAAGTCGGTGGGATTTGCGATGATCATTTCCCTGGGATTCAAGCCGGAGAAGCTGCAGCAGCGGCTGTGGAATGACCTGAACCGCGGGAAAAAGAGCGTCAGCCTGACGATGCAGGTGCGCGCGCCCAAAGCGACCGAGTCGCGGATCGTGACCCTCGTGCTGCCGTCGCCGGGCGCGCATTGGGGCAGCGACAAATGGAGCGCGCCGGAGGGCCGCGTGCCGGCCACGGTGCGGGAGCCGGGGCCGCTGGCGGCGCTGGCGCGCGAGGTCATGGACAACGGCATCTGGTCGGGGCGCTACAATCGCGTCGGGTACGAGTGGCGCATCGTGCAGCCGACGGATGGCCGCCGCATCTGGGTGACGCAGGCGGACGGCAGGACTGAGATCAAGCTGGAGCACCGCTCGCCGGAAACGGGACAAAGCGAATTCGTCACTTCGCCATCGGGCGCGATGGAATCGGGCTGGTGCTATCCGCCGCACCAAAAGAAAAAACTGGAGGACGCGGATGCGCTGCGCGCCCAGTTCGAGCACGAGATCGATTTCTGGCTGCACCACGTCGGGCGTGTCACCGGCCGCTGGCCGTTCGAGGCCTTGTCCGGCGACACCGCGGTGATCAGCAGCACGGCGAGCACGCTGCGGAGCACGATCACGCCGACGGCGAAGGGCGGCGCGGGCAAGGCGGCCGCGCCGCTGGCGGAATCATTTCTCAAGCTGCCCGCCGCCACGGCCGAACAGAGGCAGCTTTTCGTCGATGCGCTCGGGAGGATCGGCCTCGATCATGAGGCCTGGGCGTTCACCGAGACCGCGCGGTTTCCTGGCGGCGAGCACGTCACGACGATCCGTTACGATCCGTCGCAGCCGCCGGAAAGGCGGACCGTCCTGCTGAAAGTCGACGGCAAGGATCCGAAGCCGGCTTTTCTGCAGCAGTGGCGAAGCGAAGCGCACGAGCCGCAGCCCGGCCTGGGTGACCTGCCGCCGCTGGCGAGCGTCGTGGAGCTGGACGACGTGTGCGTCTATGCGGACGAAACTGCGGCGGTGGTGTTCGAGCTGCCGGTGAAGGCGAACGCGGATTTTCCCGCCGACAAATTCCAGGCCCGTTTCCGCGTGAATAAGACGCACCGCGGCTTCGAGGATTTCGCGGTGAAGCTGCGCGATCCGCTGCGGATGGCGGGCGTGGTGAAGCTGACGGACGCCGGAATCGAGGCGCGCTTCCAGACCTTCGATCCGGCGCTCGGGCCCCAGGCGGTGAGCCTGAAGATGGGCGGAGGCATCCGGGTGCTGCTGGTGTCGGTTTCCCGTTCGTTCGAGCTCACGCGCACGGATTTCAAGCGGGTGAAGCCTTTCGACGAGACGGTGGTGCAGGGAAACTAGCCAACGGGAGCTGCATGCTCGGCGGATGACCGAGAGGCGGAGGCAGGCAACGTTCAACGTCCAACGTTCAACATTGAGCGTTCAAGGATCGGAATTCGCCGAGAGGGCGGGAGTTGAGCGTTCAACGTTGAATGTTGAACGTTGCCTGGCGGCTACGCGCTACGACACCAGCCAGAAGCAGCCGAGAGGCAGCAGGAGCAGCGAGAG
>CALFNJ010000004.1 GCA_937902865.1 uncultured Opitutaceae bacterium | reverse complement strand
ACCACCACGGTGTAACGACCCGAGCCGGGGCGCGTGTCGGGATAGTAAACGGAGAACGTGCGGCTCGTTGTGTAGAAGTCGGTCAGCTCCTCGCTGCTGAAATGCGGATTGGCGGAGGTGAAGACCAAGTCGCCGATATGCGGAATGCTCTCCCCTTTGCGGATGCCGAGGTACACCTGGCAGGAGCTGGAGTTGATCCGCACCGCCTGCGCGGCAGCGACGTAGTCCGCGGGAAAATTCTCCTGACCGCCGAGGCGGAAGATCGTGTTCTTGATGTTCGCGTTGGAGAGCACCGCCTTGGCGCGGATGACGCGGCCCGAGCTCGCGACGATGCCCGCGGCGACTTTTCTGCCATCGCGCTCCTCGACGAGAATTTTCTCCACGAGGACCTTCTTGCGGATCTCCACGCCGTTCTTCTTCAACTCGGCGGTCATTTTCTCGATCAGCAGGTCCGAGCCACCGCGGAAGGTGTACACCCCGGAGCCCATGAAGTTGGAGAAGACGATGCCGTAGGTGATGGCGGGATCGTCGAGCGTGGAGCCGTTGGCGTACGCGATCGGCTCCATCAGCAGGCGTTTCACGTCATCGCGGCCCGGGAAGAAGCGCTCGAGCATCGCGCCGGTCGTCTCGGGGTTGTTGTCGTAGAAATTCATCCCCCGAAGGTAGTCGTAGAATTTCTCCACGTGCGCGCGCTCGAGCTTGAACTGCTCGACCAGCACGCGGGTGTAGTCCTCGCGGGTGAACGTCGTCCAGACGTCCATCTGGGGGTTGATGAAGCGGATATCCTTCAGTTGGACGATCGAATCGGCGATCTCCTTGGTCCAGTACTTGCGGCAGGACTTGATCATCCCCACCGGGAAACCGTGGAGGGAGATGTCGAAGATATGCCCGCCCTTCCGGGTGAACCACGTGGCGAGCCCGCCGAACTGGTAATGGTGCTCGAGCAGGAGGACGCGATGCCCCGCCTTGGCCAGCACGTTGGCGCCGGTCAGGCCGCCCAATCCGCTGCCAATGACGATGACGTCGTACTCGTCCGCGACCCCTTTGAGCCAGTCATAAGCCATGGAAAAGGTTGAGAGTGAGGCGCGGCGGGCGCGGAGCGCAACTGGTTTTCCGTGAGACGAATTTTCGGCGCCGGATTTCACCACAGAGGCACGGAGGCACAGAGAGAAATTCGCCTACGGAACACACGGAATACACTGAACAGAAATGCAAAGATCGGAGGTAGGGGCGTCCCAAGGGACGACCGTTCACACCGCCAGCCGGGAACCCGGGCGTCCCAAGGGACGCCCTACATGGAAAACCGCCCTCCGTGTCTCTGTGCCTCTGTGGTGAAATCCGATCCTGTCCGATTTCTTAACTCTTCCTTCCTGATTCCTACTTCTGCAGCACGTGGTAGTTCGCCATCGAGATGCCGCTGAGCATGGCGCCGATGATGCCGAGGAAACCCTGGTCGGTGCCGCAGAGATACAGATTAGCGAGCGCGGTGCGGCCCTGGCGGTTCTTCGCGGCGGCGCCGTAGATCGCGCCGTTGAGATGGCCGGTGAACTTCGTGATCGTCCGCGGCGTGAACATGTCCGTGGTCAGCGTCGCGGCGGCGAGCGCGGCCTCATCGGCGGGCGGCAGGAAGCGCCGGGCGCTGCGCTGGACCTCGGCGAACCAGCGCTGCTTGTCCGCGCGGTAGGTTTCCTCGGGCAGGTGCGCCCAACGGTCGTAGTTCGCGAGGCAGGTAACGCGGAAGATGCCCTCGGGCAGTGCGCGGCCGGGGCCGTAATCGAAATTGTTGGGAATGCAGATCACGCCGCTGCGCGGATCGACCTGGGCCTCGGGGCGCACGTAATCGAAGCGCGCCGAGTCGTTGAAGAAGATGATGGTGTCATCGCCCCATCCGAACGCCGCCGGCTGACGATCGAGGATCGTGATCGTCTCGACGAACGACAGGCCGCCGGGAGCGGTGACGGTCGGTGTCGGCGTGCCCGCGGAGTCGGCTGCGGCGACAAGCCGCTCGGTTTCGGGTGCGCCGATCGACGAGATAACCTCATCCGCGGTGATCGTTTCGCCGGTGTCGAGTTCGAGCGCCTGCGCGCGGCCCTGGGCGGCGACGATCCGGCGGACGCCGCACTTCATCCGGCGCTCGCCGCCGGCCTGGCGGTATTTTTCCAGCAGCACGCGCACGATGACGCGGACGCCGTCGAACGGCCGGGCGAAGCCCTCGAGGAAGAGCGCCTTGAACATGATCACGAACTGACCGAACTCCATGTCCCGCTCCGAGGCGCTGCCGTAGTACATCAACGGACAGAAGAGCATGTCTTCCAGGAGCGGATCGGTGACATGCTGCCGCACGGTCGCGCGGGCGGACACCGGCTGAGCGTCGAGGGAGACATCGTCGTAAGTCCGCACCAGGGTGACGAGCCGGCGGAAGCCGTCGATCTGCGCGGGAAATTTCGCGGCGACCTCGCCCTCGAGCACGGCGAAATCATTGGTGAAGCGGAGGGAGGTTTCGCCGCGCGGACCAAAGGCGACGCGCGACTGCTTCTGTTCGCAGAGGGCGAACTCGTCGCGCTCGATCCGGAGCTGGCGGAGCAGCTTGCCCAGCGGTGTGCCCTTGACGCCGGGCCGGACGTAGTTGGTCAGGGCGTGCAGCCCGACGTCGAATTTCCGGCCGGCGATGCTGTAGAAACTGTTGAGTCCGCCGACCGCGTTGTGTCGCTCGAAGATGCACACCCGCTTGCCGAAGTGCGCCAGCCGAATCCCGGCGGCGAGGCCTGACATGCCCGCGCCGATGATGGCGACGTCGTAGTGCGAAGCGGAGTTCATGCGCGGAAAATCAGGATCCCGGAAATTTCACCACAGAGGCACGGAGGCACCGAGCACTGATTGCCCACGGAACACACAGAATACACAGAAGAGAATGCCGGAATTCGGTGTGTTCCGTGTATTCCGTGGGCATTCCGAATCTCGGTGTCTCCGTGCCTCTGTGGTGAAATTCCGGAAAGTTCGATGGCGGTACTCAGGCAGCGCGGCGCGGCGGGAGACTGCAAAATAAAAAGACCGGGCGATCGGCCCGGTCGGAGGAAGGAGCCGGCTCAGGGCCCGGCTCAGTTTTTCGCGGCGAGCGCGTTGAACTTCGGCGTGAGGTATTCCGCGCAGCTGTCGAGGGAGGCGAGCTGCATGTAGTCGGCCTCGGGCACCTCGATGCCGTGGCGCTTGCGGAGCTCCATGACGATGTCGAGAAAGTCCATCGAATCCAGCTGGAGCTGGTCGCGGAGGCGCACGTCGGGTTTGACGTTGCTCAAATCCTCGTCGGGCGCGATGTCCGCGATGATATCGAGCACTACCTTCTTGCATTCGTCTTTGGTCATAGAGGGCTGGAGCGCCGGAATTAGGCGACAAACCGCCGAACAATCAACGTGGAATTTATTCCGAGCATTCCGAAGGAATTATTAAGGATGGTATCCACTTTCGCAACCTTCCGGG
>CALFNJ010000003.1 GCA_937902865.1 uncultured Opitutaceae bacterium | reverse complement strand
TTCGATGAACGGCCTGACGCCTTCCCGCCATCTCACGGCGTGCCATCAAAGCCATCCCTACGACAACGTTCTTTGCCTGGCTGTCGGCCATCCTGCGGCTCGCGCATGACGGAGCCTGTCATTCCCGGAGCCGGCCGGTCGCTGCGCATCGGCGTGGGGGCGGCCGTGACGGGACTGTTCGTCCGGGCAGCTCTGCTGGTGATGGTTTTCGGGATTTTCCGCCACTCGTGGCCCGAGTATCTGCGGACCTCCGATGGCGGTTCCTTCGTTTCGCTGAGCCGGGTTCTGGCCGGCCTGGACCGGGTCGAGCACCTCACCCTCTACGACACCCGGGTCTTTCCGGGCTGGCCTTTGCTCGCCGCGCCTTTTCTCGCCGTCGGACTGCCGGAGCAGTCGGTCCTCGTCCTCGCGCTGATTTGCGCCGCCCTCGCGCCTTGGCTCTATCTGACACTCACGGGCGACACCGCCGGCACGTGGCTCCTGGCGGTCTTCCCGCCGGCATGGCTGCTGGCCACAATCCATCCCATCAGTGAGGCCATCTATTGCTGCCTGATCGTCGCCGGCTGCCTCGCGGTGCAACGCCGGCACTGGTTTCTCGCGGGCCTTGCGGCGGGAGGCGCGGTGCTCGTTCGTCCCTTCGGCCTGGCCTGGGTCGTGGCCTTCGCCGTTCCCCTGTTCTTCCCGCGCCGCGAGAAGAAACCCATCGCGGCCTATGTGCTGGGCGGGGCTCTGATGGCCGCGCTGCTCGCGGCGCTCAACCTTGGCCTTTACGGCGATCTGCTGCACCAGCTCCGGGTTTATGCGCGTCCGCTGTCCGAGCTCAATCTGCATACAGCTCCCGACGGCTCAGCGGAATCGCCGGCGGGACACTGGGGCTGGCCTTTCGTCAACCTGATCGGCACGCCGTTCCACTATCACGTGCCGGTCTGGAAGATGGTGTACATCTATGGGCTCGCCGCCTTCGGTTTCGTCCTCGCGGCGCAGGCGGGCCGTCGGCTTTGCCGCCAGCCCGCTCTGCCCGACTGGGAAAAAGCGGCCCTCGTGGGATTTCTCGGCAACACGCTGATGATCTGCTGCACGGGTCCCTATTGGGGCTTCCATAGCTTCGATCGGTATTTCATCTGGGGTCTGCCCGGCGCGCTGGTCGCCGCCCGTCCCTGGTGGCAACATTGCCGCCCGCTACCCTGGGCGCTGGCGACCGTCAGTGTGGGGGTCACGTTTCTGACGGTCTGGATGCGTTTTCGATGAACCCGCCGACTTCCTCGTTCGAGCGCGCCGCCCCGGCCGCGACGGGATCGCACCGGCTCGCGATCGTTCTCTCGCATCCGACGCAGTACTATTCGCCGTGGTTTCGTTGGCTGGCCTGGCATGCCGGCCTGCAGCTGCGCGTGTTCTATCTCTGGGAGTTCGGCGTGACCGCGACGCTTGATCCGCGTTTCCAGACCACGTTCAAATGGGACGTCGACCTGCTTTCCGGCTACGACTCCGAATTTGTCCCCAACGTCTCCCGCTCGCCCGGAGCCGAGAGCTTCCGCGGCTTCAACAACCCGGGGCTCACGGCGCGGCTCGGGGCCTGGCAGCCCGACGCGATCCTGCTCTTCGGCTACAAATGGCTGAGCCACCTGCACGTGATCGCCTGGGCGCGGGCCCGCGGCGTGCCGCTGATTTTCCGCGGGGATTCGCATCTCCTCGGCCGGCCCGCGCCGGGCTGGCGCCGGACGCTGCCCCTGCGCTGTCTTTTCCGGCAGTTTGCCGCGGTCACGTACGTCGGCATCGCGAACCGCGCCTATTTCGAGACTTTCGGCGTGCCCGCCGATCGGCTGTTCTTTGCCCCGCATGCGGTGAATCACGAGCTCTTCGCACCCGACGCGCCTGAGCATCGGGCCGCCGCGCAGGCGTTGCGCCACCGCCTCGGCCTGGGCTCCTCCACCCGGGTGGTGCTCTTTGCCGGAAAACTGGTGGCCGCCAAGCAGCCCCGCGTTCTTCTCGAGGCGTTTCTCTCCCTGGCCCGGCCCGATACGGCGCTGGTGTTTGTCGGTGACGGCGAAGAGCGGGCCGCGCTCGTCGAGGCCGCGCGAGCCGCCCCTGCCGGCCGCGTGCATTTCCTGCCGTTCGCCAACCAGAGCGAAATGCCCGCCCGATATCTGCTCGCCGATATCTTCGCCCTGCCTTCCCGCGGCCTCTATGAAACCTGGGGACTCGCCGTGAACGAAGCCATGCACATGAACCGGCCGTGTCTCGTCAGCGATCGGGTCGGCTGCCAGCAGGACTTGGTCACCGACGGTGACACCGGCTGGGTTTTTCCGGCCGAGGATCCCGCCGGCCTGCGCGACCGGCTCGCGGCCGCCCTGGCTGCGGATCTCGCCGCCTTCCAGCCTCGCGTCGCCGCCCGGATCGCCGGCTATACCTATGCCACCGCCTCGGCCGGACTCGTCCGCGCCGTGGCAAGCGCGTGCGCCCCGAACCGCCGATGAAAATCACGATCGTCATGGGCTTTTTCCTGCCGATGCCTCCGGCTGCGGGCGGGGCCACCGAAAAATCCTGGCACAGCCTGGCGGAGGAATTCGCGCGGCGCGGGCACGAGGTCACAATCATTTCGCGCACCTGGCGCGGCTGGCCCGACCACGAGACCCGGGACGGCGTGCGTCATCTCCGGCTCCGCGGCGACAATCACACCGGGAAATTGGCCCGCAATCTCTGGCGGGACCTGCGCTGGAGCTGGCGCGTCTGGCGTAACCTTCCTCCCGCCGACATCACCGTCGTCAACTGCATCGCGCTGCCCGTCTGGCTCGGCTGGTTCCGCGGCCGGGCAGGCCGGCTTGTCGTGATGCCGGGACGCGTCCCCAAAGGCCAATACCGGCTCTACCGCCGCCTCGATCGCGTGCTCGCCGTCAGTTCGCCCGTGCGCGAGGCCGTGCTGCGGGAAAATCCTCACCTCGCTCCGCTGATCGCGATTTCCGGCTACCCCATCCGCTGGCGGCAACTGGCCGAACCTCCGCGCGTGGAAAAGCCGGCGGCGGAACCGGTGACGCTCGGCTTCATCGGACGCATCCATCGCGAAAAGGGCCTCGATCTTCTCGCCGCGGCGCTCGCGGATTTGTCCCGCCGGCCGAACCTGCCGCCATGGCGCGTCCTGCTCTGCGGACCGCACGACGTCGAGCGAGGAGGATCGGGCGACACCTACCTGCGTCACTTGCTCGCGACCCTGGAAAAGGCGCTGCCGGCCGGAGCCTGGGAACTGCGGCCCGCGAAGTTCGTGCCCGAGCAGTTGGAGGCGGTCTATCGGGAGATCGACGTTTTCTGCTATCCCAGCCTGGCGATCCACGGAGAGACCTTCGGCGTCGCGGTCGCGGAAGCGATGGCGGCCGGGGCCGTGCCGGTCGTGTCCGCGCTGCCCTGCTTTCTCGACTTCGTTCATCCGGGCGAAAATGGCGCGAGTTTCGATCAGACGGCCCCGGACGCGGCTCAGCGCCTCGCCGACGCGCTGGCCGCGCTGCTGCAGGACCCCTCGCACCGCCGTCGTCTCGCGCTCGCCGCCCGCGCCACCGTGCAGCGTTACGACTTCCCCGTCTTTGCGGAACGGCTGCTGGACGACTTTTCGGCGTTGAAGTGACCGCCATCCCCTTCTCTAACTCCGCCTGACGCGATGTCCGCAGAAGCTCCCTACCTCGGCCAGAACTGCACGACGCCCTACCCCCGCGCGGAGATCATCCGCCGCGAAATCTGGGCTCTGGTGCAGGCGACGCTCTTCCGGTGGAGCCCGCGAACCTGGCATGGCTTCCGCGTCCGCCTTCTGACTTGGTTTGGCGCGACGGTGCCGGAGCCGGGACAAGTTGTGATCTTCCCCACGGCGCGCGTGGTTTTTCCGTGGCGGCTCACGCTCGAGCCCCGGTCGATGGTCGGTCCCCGCGTGAATCTCTACAACCTGGCGAACATCACCCTGCGCCGCGGGGCCAACGTCAGCCAGAACTGCCACCTCTGCGCCGGCACGCATGATTACACGCGCTGGAGCATGCCGTTGGTCGCGAAGCCGATCATCATCGGCGAGAACGCCTGGCTCGGCGCGGACGTTTTCGTCGGTCCCGGCGTCAGCGTCGGGGAACTGTGTGTCGTCGGCGCACGTTCCGTGGTCGTGAAGGATCTTCCCGCGCGGCAAGTCTGCGCCGGCAACCCCTGCCGCCCGCTCAAGCCCCGCCCCGCCCCCGTCTAGCCGAAATGCGCATCGCCCAGATCGTGCCGAGCCTCGAGTCGCGCCATGGCGGACCCAGCGTGTCCGTGCCCGCCGTCTCCGCGGGACTCGCGCAAATCGGTCATGAAGTCACCTTGCTCGCCACGGGCCGGAGCAGCGATGCGCCGGAGCCCGAGGACAGGCTGACGGTGCGAACCTTCCCTCGTGACTGGCCCGCGTCCATCTGCCCGTCGTCGGGATTGCGCAAATACCTGCAAAAGCTGTCGACGGACGTGGTGCACAGCCACGGCCTCTGGCTCCGTCCCCTGCACTATGCCCACCAGCTTTCCCGCCAGCGTCACGTGTGCCACGTGATCTCGCCGCGCGGGATGATGGCGGAGTGGGCCTGGAATCACCATCGCGCGCGCAAGGCCTTCGCCGACCGTTTCATTCATCCGGGCGCGCTGTTCGCCGCCCACGGCTGGCATGCAACCAGCCGCAGCGAGGCGGAGGACATCCGGGCGCGCGGCTATTCCCAGCCCATCTGCCTTGCCCCGAATGGCGTGAAGGCTCCGTCGGCCGCGAGCCTCGACGAGGCGTCCGCGCACTGGCGGCGCGCCTGCCCGGAGGCCTTCCGGCAGCGCACCGCACTCTTTTATTCCCGGCTGCATCCGAAGAAGCGCGTGCTCGAACTGATCGACCTGTGGCTGGAACAGGCGCCGCGCGACTGGCTCCTCCTCGTGGTCGGCATTCCCGAGACGTACAGCGTCGCCCAGCTTTCCGAATACGTGCACCGCGCCAGTGCCGGCGACCGGGTGCGAGTCTTCGACGGGACGGACGTTCCGCCGCCCTATGTTGCGGCGTCGCTCTTTCTCCTTCCCTCGCATTCGGAGAATTTCGGGCTCGTCGTCGCGGAAGCGCTCGCGCACGGCCTGCCCGCGATCGTCACCGACACGACGCCGTGGGAGGCGATCCAGCGAAACGGATTCGGCGCGTGCGTCCCCTGGGACGAGTTCGCTCCGGCCCTGCGTGCCACGCTGGGGGAAACTCCGGAAAGCCTGCGCGCGCTCGGCACGAAAGCCCGTGCCTGGGTGCTCGCGGAATTCTCCTGGGAGAAAAGTGCGCGCCTGCTGGCCGACTTCTACGCCCAGCTCCAGGAGACGCGGTCGTAGATCGCCGTTCCTTGCCGCGCCATGGACGCCCCTCTCCCCAGCAGCCGAACCGGTTCGTCGGACCGGGCTTCGTCCCGGCTGGAACTGGCCGTCCTGCTGCATCTCGGCCTGTTTCTCCTGCTGCTCTCCTGGGGCTTCGGTGGAAACGCTCCCTGGTCGCGCCAGGCGGCCTGCGCCTGGGGAACCGTCGGCGGCGTGATCACGCTCGCCGCCCTGCGGGATTCCGAAATGCGCCAGCGGGCCCGGCGCTGGCTCTGGCCCCTCGCACTCCTCAATCTCATCGTGTTCGTCAGCCTCTTCAATCCCACCATGCGGGAGATGTCGCTCGATGGCGAGGTGCTGTACGCCAAGACCGGCGGACAAGCTGGCTGGCCCGGAACGGCGCAGCCGGACGCGAGCCGGTCGGCGCTCTGGCTGTTCGATGGCATCCTCCTCTCCTGCTTCAATCTCCTGCTCGTCGTGCGCCAGCGCCGCAACCTGCGCCGCCTGCTGCTGTTCGCCGGCGGGAACGCCCTCGTTCTGGCCGTGTTCGGCACCGTGCAGAAATTCGTGAAGGCGAAGGGGCTCTACTTCGGATTGGTGCCGTCGCCCCAGACGTACTTCTTCTCGTCGTTCATCTATCACAATCACTGGGGAGCGTTCACCGTGCTGATGGTCGCGCTGTGCCTGGGATTGGTGGCGCATTATGCGCGGCGCTCGGAGCGTGACTTCTGGCATTCGCCCGCGCCGAGCGGGCTGGTCGCGGTCTTTTTTCTCGCGGTCTCGATTCCGCTCAGCACCTCCCGCTCTTGCACGCTGCTTGTGCTGTTCCTGCTGGGCGGCGCCTTCGTCCACTGGATCGTGCGGACACTGCGTCACCGACGCGGCCACGGCGGCTCTTTCGCCGGGCCACTGCTGCTCGGCACCGTTGCGATGTTCGTCGCCGGCGGCATCGCCTTCAAGCTGGCCCAGCCGGTGATCGAGCAGCGCCTGGCGAAAACGGAGGAACAGGTCGCGGAAATGCGCGCGCAGGGCGGCCTCGGCCAGCGGGCCGTGCTGTACCGTGACACCTGGCACATGGCGCAGGACCGGCTGGCCTTCGGCTGGGGCATGGCCTCCTATCCGCGCGTCTTCTATCTCTACAACACCCAGCGCCCGGGCATCGATCGGCTGCCCTTTTTCTACTTCGATGCCCATTCCGACTGGCTGCAGTCGGTCGCCGAACTGGGGCTGATCGGAACATTGTTGCTGGGGCTGCAGGGACTCGTGCCGCTGCTCAGCCTTGCCGGCCATCGGCCGGGACTTCTCGCCTGCTACCTCTGGGCGGGGTGCGGGTTGGTCCTGCTCTACGCCTGGGTGGAGTTTCCCTTCGGCAATCCGGCGGTGGTCTTTGCCTGGTGGCTCTGCTTCTTTGCCGGACTGCGTTACACCCGCCTCGAAGGCCGTTCCGCCGAATCATGAATCGATTTTCCGTCCTCATCCTCACCCTGAACGAGGAGCGCGATCTGCCGCGCTGCCTGGCATCGGTTGCCGGATGCGACGACATCGTGGTGCTCGATTCGGGATCGACGGACCGGACTGCGGAAATCGCGCAAGCCGCCGGCGCGCGGGTGTTCACGCGGCGCTTCGACAACTTCGCCGGCCAGCGCAACCACGCGCAGCAGGAGATCCCGTTCCGGCATCCGTGGGTTTTCCACCTCGATGCCGACGAGCAATTCACGCCCGAACTGGCCGAGGAATGCGATCGCGCCGCGGCGCGGACCGACATCGACGGCTGCTGGGTCGCGCCGAAGATGATGTTCATGGGCCGCTGGATTCCCCACTGCACGGACTTCCCCGCGTGGCAGGCGCGATTCGTGCGCGCGCCGCAGTTTCGCTTCATCGAAGTCGGACACGGCCAGCGCGAGGCGCCGGACATGCGCCTCGATCGCCTGCAGGCGAACTATCTCCACGATCTCTCTTCCGGCGGGGAAGCAGAATGGCTGGACAAGCATCGCCGCTACGCGCGAGCGGAGGCGAAAAATCAGTGGAAGAACGCCGGCTCCGGCCGCATCGCTGATCTTTTTTCCGGCAACCCGCTGCAGCGCCGGCGGGCGATGAAGCATTTCAGCTATTCCCTGCCCTGCCGGCCGGCGTTGCGCTTTTTTTATCAGTATCTCCTGCGCCGCGGCTTTCTCGACGGCAAGGAGGGCCGGCGCTACTGCCAGCTCCTCGCCCGCTACGAAGGATTCGCGGCCGAGGAACTCCGCCGCCTGCGCGCGGGCGCGGCCTGATTTCGCTCCGTGCGCATTATTTTCGTCAACCGCTTCTACTGGCCGGATGAACCCGCCACGGCCCAGTTGCTGACCGACTTGGCGGAAGCGCTCGCCAGCAAGGGATGGACGATCGAAGTGATCGCCAGCCTGCCGGCAGCAGGAGCTTCCCCTTCCGACGAAACGCGGGCCGGCGTGCGGATTCGGCGGATCGCCGGCACCCGCTGGGGCCGGCGCAGCCTCGCCGGGCGCGTGATCGATTTCGCGACCTTTCTTCTCGGGACATGCTGGCAGCTCCTCCGGACCGTCCGGCGCTGCGACGTGGTGGTGGCGATGACCGATCCGCCGCTGCTTGGTCTGCTCCTCTCCGCGGTCTGCTGGCTGAAGTCCGCCCGCTGCCTGCACTGGGTGCAGGACGTCTATCCGGAAGTGGCCGCAACGCTGTCGGACTCCACCTTTCTCGGCGGACTGAGCGTGCCGCTCCGCTGGCTGCGCAATCTCTCGTGGAGAAGCAGCGCCGGCTGCATCGCCCTCGGCCGCGACATGGCCGATCTCATCGCCCGTGCCGGAGTCGAACCCGGTCACATCGCCGTCATCCCCAATTGGGCCCCAGCCGGCGTCGAGCCACCACCGGCGGTCGCGTCCCAGGCCTTCCGCCGGCAGTGGGGGCTCGAAGGCAAGTTCGTCGCGGTCTATTCAGGCAATCTGGGGCGCGTGCACGATCTGGTGCCGGTGCTCGCGGCCGCCAAGTGCCTGCGCGACGATCCGGACATTGTGTTTCTCTTCATCGGCGGCGGCGCCCAGCGGGCGCCGCTGGAGCAATTCGCCCGCGAAAACGGACTGACGAACGTGCGCTTTGAGCCCGCGCAAGCCCGGCGGGATCTCTCGGCCGCCCTCGCGACCGGCGACATTCACTTCGTGACGCTTCATCCCGGATGCGCCGCGCTCGTGTTTCCGAGCAAGCTCTACGGCATCGCCGCCGTGGGACGGCCCGTGCTCTTCGTCGGCCCGGCCGGCTGCGAACTCGCGGACCTCGTGCGCGACCGCGGGATGGGTTACGCTTTCCACCGGGAGGAACCGGCCGCGATCGCCGCCACGCTGCGGCAGTTGGCCAGTTCACCCGCGACCGCAGCCCGCCTCGGCGAAAATGCCGCGGCCTTCAGCCGACGGGAAGGCCGGCTCGATCATGCCGTCGCGGCTTGGGATCGGCTGCTTCGGGAAGCCGCTTGCTGAACGTCAGCGCGGTTCCCTATCCTTTTCCGCCCGCTTCATTCATGCCCAGTGCACGGAAACTGACGTTCCTGCTCCTCGGTCTCGATTTCGTCGTAGTCCTGACGGTGTTCAACGTCGTCACCAGCCTGTGGCTGCGCCATGCGCTCCCGCTCGGCGGCGATTTGATCCTTTCCCAGCTGACCGCGCCGATGCTCCTGGTGGGCCTGGCCATCTATCTCATCGACGGCTATCGGCCGCGCACGGACATGATGAGCCTGGATTACACCAGCATGCATTTCATCGCGCTGATGTCCGCGATGCTCGCCACCCTGCTGCTCACCTTCGTGTTCAAGAGCGGGGCTTCGCTGCAGTCGTCCCGTGCGGTGATCGCGATCAGCTTCTTCCTGCTCGTGCCGGTGACGCTCAGCTACCGGCGGTCGGTGTACGCGCGCTTCCACGCCGGCCTCGGCCAGCGCAGCCTGCTGTTTCTCGGCGACCGGGCCAGCTGCCTCGCGTTTCGCGACGAATGCGAGCGCATGGGCACCACCCAGCCGATCGTTTTCTCCGTGGTCAGCGAACAATCCGCCGTTCCCTTTCTTCCGGAGGATGCGCCCATCCTGACCTTCGGTGAAGTGATCGAGCAGGTGCAGCGCGGCGAAATCGCGGTCGAGATTTGTGATGAGCCCGGGTTCGTCCTTGCAGAACACCGCGCCGAACTTCCGCACCCAGTCGCGGGCGACGTCGATCGTCACTTCGGGGTGAAACTGGACACCGTAGGTCGCGGGGCCGACGCGGAACGCCTGCACCGCGCTCAAGCCGCCGGAGGCCAGCACTGTTGCGCCGGGTATGTTGCGCACGCCCTCGTAATGGGTGTGGAAGGCGGCGAAGTCGCCGCTGACACCGGCGAAGACCGGGTC
>CALFNJ010000002.1 GCA_937902865.1 uncultured Opitutaceae bacterium | reverse complement strand
GGTTGGCGGCGCGGACATCTCGGGCCGAATGCAGAAAGACTGCGCGAGGTTTTCAATTCACTGCGACCGGCCGGGTGAGATGTAAGGGCGTTCTTTATGGACGCCCGGCTTGATAGTTGGCGACGCGGACGGGCGTCCGCAAGGAACGCCCCTACATTCGGAGGTGGCTGGCGTGAAGACTGGGAGCAAAGCGGGCAAACCGCGCCCGGCGGTCGCGGTCCACCTTCCGATCCATTTGCTTGGAGGCCGTTGGAAAAAATGGGTCAAAATAGGGGTTCTACCCGGGAATTTTGCAGGTGCGCGACGGCTACCGGGAAATGTCCGGATCGTCTCACCGGATTCTTTTGGACGATCGGTCAAAAACCCCCAATGTGATCGTCCCATGAATATTTTTCAGCGCCGTGAATCAGAGGTCCGGTCGTACATTCGATCGTTCCCGGTGCTCTTCGAAAAAGCCCGGGGCGCGACGCTGATCGATCGCGAGGGGCAGGAGTACATTGATTTCTTCGCCGGTGCGGGGGCGCTGAACTACGGGCATAATCCGGAGGCGATGAAGCAGGCGCTGATTCGCTACCTGCAGGAGGACGGCGTTGCGCACAGCCTCGACATGGCGACGGAGGCGAAGGAGCGGTTTCTCGAACGCTTCGAGCAGGTGATTCTCAAACCCCGCGGGCTTGACTACAAAGTGCAGTTCACCGGTCCGACCGGTGCGAATGCGGTCGAGGCGGCGCTGAAGCTGGCGCGGCGCGTGAAAGGCCGGCGCAACGTGATCGCGTTCACCAACGCCTACCACGGACTGAGCATGGGCGCGCTCGCGACGACCGCGAACTCGCACTACCGCAACGAAGCGTGGATCCAGCGGCAGGACGTCTCGTTCGTGCCGTACGACGGCTATCTCGGCGCGGACGTCGACACGGCGGTGCTCCTGCGGAAGCTGATCACGGATCGCAGCAGCGGCGTGGACCTGCCGGCGGCGATCATCCTCGAGACCGTGCAGGCGGAGGGCGGCGTGAACATCGCGTCGCGGCGCTGGCTGCAGACGGTTGCGGAAATCTGCCGCGAAAACGACATCCTCCTGATCGTGGACGACATTCAGGTGGGCTGCGGCCGCACCGGGACGTTTTTCAGTTTTGAGTCCGCCGGCCTCAAGCCGGACCTCGTGGTGCTGTCGAAATCCATCAGCGGCTACGGTCTGCCGATGTCGCTGCTGCTGATCCGCACCGAGCACGACCAGTGGAAGCCCGGCGAGCACACCGGCACCTTCCGGGGCAACAACCTCGGCTTTGTCGCCGCCGCGGAAGCGCTGCGCCATTGGGAGACGACCGAGCTCACGGCCCAGGTCGCGGCCCGCGGCCAGCAACTGGTGACGGCGCTGCAGGAGTTCGTGCGCGAATTTCCCGGCCTGATCGCGAAAGTGCGCGGCACCGGCATGATCTGGGGCGCGGAGTTCAAGGAAACCGCACTGTGCCAGGCGGTGGCGCGCCAGGCGTTCGCGCGCGGGCTCATCATCGAGACCTGCGGCTCCGAGCGCAATGTGCTGAAATTTCTCCCGCCGCTCGTGATCGACGCGGCGACGCTTGCGCTCGGGCTCGATCGCTTGCGGGAAGCGATGCGTGACGTGGTGAAGCGCGAGACGGCCGCGCAGGTCGCGCGCTCGGTCTGAGCGTCAGCCACGTGCCAGGCCTTCAGACCGGAGGTTGGCCACAAAAAGGCGCAGAAACCGCAGAAACGATCCTGTCTGGGATCGGTTTTGCGGCCTTTGCGCCTCTTTGTGGCTAAATGTTTGTTTCTGACAGGATGTATTTCCGGATTTGCAGTTTCGGTGCGCCGAAATTGATCAGCAATCCGTGCTCCATGCGGGCGGATCGAAGATAGCCGAGCAGTTGTGCCACGTGTTCGCTTGTCAGAGCTGCACAGGCTTTCAGTTCCACCACGAGCTGCTCTTCCACTAGAAGATCGGCGAGGTAATCGCCGAGGACGGTGTTGTCCTGGTCATATACCTTGAGCGGATGCTGTTGCTCCACCCGGAGGTCCATTTTGCGGAGCCGACTTGCCAGTCCGTTCTCGTACACTTTTTCCAAATGCCCGTGCCGCAGGTACTGGTGCAGTTCGAAGCTCGTCTGGCGCACCCGATCGCAAAGAGTGAAAATATCCGAGGAATCCATTCTCCGGTTTTTGCGGCCCTTGTGCCTTCTCGCGGCCAAAAATCCGAAAAATCATTCGGGAAAGGAAGATTTCACGGAGCAATCCGTTGGCCGCAAAAAAGGCGCAAACGCCGCGAAAGCGGCCACGCGCCTCAGGCGCGGGAGAAGACGAGGATCGTGCCGCTGGCGTCGGCGGCCAGCTGGACGATGTCTTTCAGCCACTGCTCCGGTTTTTCTCCCGGGAAACGGCGGTGATAGAGGTCCATCGCGGCGGCGGTGGAGGATGGCAGGTCGTGGCAGACGACTCCGCCGGCGGGCAGCGGGAGCTTGGAACTCCGAACCTCGCCGTCGGCGAAATCCCAGCGGAGCAGTTCGGTGCCGTCTGCGCTCCATTTGAGAACCGTGGCGCTCTGCAGCGGAAAAAGGGACGCGGTGAGCGTGAGCGCGGAGGCGGGGTCGTCGCCGCGGGCGAGGCGATCCTCGATTTCCCGTCCAGTGGCGGACGCGACGATGGCGGTTTCGAGCCCGCCTTCGCCCCGGACCCGGCCGAAGCAGATGCGGCCGACGTCAGATTGGGGCGCCGCTTCGCGGAAGATGGCCGGACTCGAGCCGGCGACCGCCATGTCGATGCGCAGGCCGGCGCGGGTGATCGTGGTCGGAGCCATGAACTCGTCGCGGAACACCCGCAACAGATCGCCCTCGGTGCGGAACTGCTCGTTCTCGACGAAGGCGCGATTCGATTTCGCGCGCAACTCGTCGATCACGCCGTCGAGCACGCCGAAGGTGTCGCTCACGTCGGAGACTTCCGCGACGCGGCCGGGCGGCGGAGGCACGTAGTGTCCCTTTTCGATGCCGGCGGCGGCACGGGTGAGGCGGCGGAGCTCGAACGACAGCCGCGAGGCGAGGGCGAGCGCCAGGACCACGCCGAGCAGGGTCACGAGCAGCGTGCTTCGGATGAGTTTGCGCCGGATGTCGGACAGCTCCGTCGTGAAGGCGCTGGCGTCGACGGAGACGCCGACGATGCCGAGGGGATTCTTGGCGGCGTCGCGGATCAGCGCGTAGGAGATGATGATATCGGTGCCATCGCTCGTGGTGATGAGATCCGAGGCGCCGTAGGGACGGTCGGGCGTGATCTGCTGCAGCAGGGCGCTGGACGCCGCCGGGACCTCGTCGGCGTTGCCCCAGCGGAGCAGGACCTTCTGGCTGCGTCCGTGCCAGAGGACGAAGCCGCGGAGCATGTTCCAGCGCTGGAGCCGATCGAGGGCGGCGGGGTAGAGCGTCTGGTCCGCGTGGTCGTTTTCGAGCCGGCTCCAGTCGTCCGGCCGGGTGAAGGACGCGAACGACAGCGCGAACGTTCCCGCCTCCTGGCGCAGGCCGTCGAGAGTCGCCTTGCGCTCGAGATAGTAGCGCACGCCGTTGCCGATGAGCGCGAGCGCCACGAAGACCGGCGTGATGCCGAGAAGAATGCTGCGGCGAAGCGTCATGAGGCGGGAGCGTCGGCCTGGCCGGTGAGGTAGCCGATCAGCACCTCGGGGCATTCAGCCGTGACCGTGTGGAAATGACTGCGGGCGATGACGAGGCACTCGGCGCCGTCGGGCCCGGCCTGCACGAGCGGGGCCGGCAGGTCGTAGAGCAGGGAGCCCGCGCCCAGCGTGCGGGGCAACTGCATGGCGGTCGGGCTTTCCCACGAGCCGTGGACCAGGAGATGGAAACGGCCGAGCGGTTCGCCGCCGGCGTGAATCGTCTCGCCCGCAGCGAAATGACGCTGCGTGGCGGCCGACGCGATCAATGCGAGCTCGTTGTCCCGCAGGCCGTCGAACGGCGGCGTGGCCTTCAGGGCAAGGATCTTTTCGACGAGCGTCATGATCAGAGGCTGAGCGTGAAGCCCTGGAATTCGATGGTGACGTCCGGATCGGCGAGGCGGAGCAGGCCGGGGATCGATTCGTCGATGGTGATGCCCTCGGGCCGGAGCACGCGCACCGTGTGCGTGGCGGCGGAGACGAGCGCCACGGCGCGGATGCCCGCGGGCAAAGCCGGGGCGCGCGGCAGCGCCGGGGCGGCGCGGCCGGAATGGAACGCGAAGGGAGCCGCGGTCTGGCCGGGTACCGGCACGGCGGTGTCGTCGTCGCCCATCGTCTTCAGGCGAGCCGTGACGCGCAGCGCCAGGTCAGCGCGCATGCGGGCGGCGGCGAGACCATCCGACGGCGACTCGGCAAACCAGATCACGATGCGCTCGCCGTGGCGCACGGCGCCGGTCGCGCCGAGCGCGGCGATCGCGGAGTCGCGCCAGGTGACCGTGACACCGTCGACGCCGCCGAGGGCGGTGGCCAGGTCGTGCGGGCCACCGAGCCGGCGGCCGAGCTCGTAGCGGTTGCGGTTGCGCAACAGGTCCTGGATCGAGGACTGGAGCGCCTGCATGTTGGCCTCGAGCGATCCCGCCATCTGGTTGAATGACTCGGCGAGATCGTGGGCCTCGGTGGGCGAATCGATCGAGATGCGCTTCGCGTAGTTGCCCGCGGCGACCTCGAGGGCGGTCGCCTTGATCTGCTGTAGCGGGCGGCGGAGGCGGCGCGTGATGACCACGGCGACGCCGGTGGCGGCGAGCAGCGAGGCGACGCCGATGATGAGCAGCTCGAGGAGCGCCTGGCGGGTCTTCTGCTCGATGAGAGAAACCTCGACGTCGGCGCCGACCATGGCGACGACCTTGCCGGTGCGGTCGAAGATCGGCGCGAGCGCGCCCTTGAGCAGGCCCCACTGCTCCCACTTCGTGATCGGGCTCTGGTAGAGCGCGCCGCTGCGCAGCAGCTCCTGCACGCCCTCGACCTCCTCGTCCGGCATGGTGTCCTCGGAGTGGAGCGGCGAGTGCCCGCTGCCCTGCGTGGCATCGATGCCGTAGATGATCTTCGTCTTCTCCGGCACGATCTGCGTGTAGAGGTACGTGAGCTGGAGATCGTTCATGATCGTCCGCATCGGCTGGAGATAGGTGCGGTACTGTGGCGACAGCTCCTTGCCGAAGGCGGGGAGATAATGGGCGGGGACCACGGTGCCGTTCTCGTAGTCGACGTGGAGGATCGACTTGTTGGAGCCCAGCAGCAGGTGACGCTGGCGGTCGTAGGCGAGGTCGCCCGGCAGCTCGGATTTTTCGTCGAGGGTGGCGCCGACCTTCACCTTGCCGGTCGCGGGATCGATCGTGATGAAGCGCCGGCTGGTGCTGATCGCGCGAATCACCTTGTGGTCCGCGTCGTAGCCGGCGCCCAAAAGCTTCGGCATCGGCGCGTCGTTCATCGGCGTAGCGACGCCGGCGACGAGCTTAACCTCGAGGAG
>CALFNJ010000001.1 GCA_937902865.1 uncultured Opitutaceae bacterium | reverse complement strand
CAGGTGAAGGTGAGGGGAACGTTGCCCACGGGATAGCCGAGCCAGCCGTAGAGCAGGTGGATGAAGCCGATGTGGCCGAAGAAGAAGAGCGTGCTCGCGCACACGGCCGCCGCGCGCCGCTTCAGGAGGGAGTCGAAGAAGTGGCACGTGAGCGTGGCGAGCGAGAAGGCCAGCAGGCTCATCAGGACCTTGAAGCTGTCGAACAGCTCGAAGCCCCCGCGGCAGAGGATGGCGGCGGTGAAATCGGCCATGAAGTGGTAGCTCAGCTTGGCGGATGCGAACTGGGGGTTGAGCGGGGGGAAGGCGGATTGTTCGAGAAAGGCCGACGCCGTGCCCATGTGAAACGCGAGGTCGGTGAAGTTGCCCCAGTAGCGGATTTCCCCGTCGTCACGGGTCCAGACCTGGCAGACGAAGAACGCCAGGATCACGACCACGAAAATCCCGTAGCTCTTCCAGAAGGGACGCCGGAACGTCAGCAACGACGCCAGCCAGCGGAGATTTCGGCCGCGCCGTTTCCAGGCATACGCGTTGAAGAGCAGGATCAGCGCGAGCGCGGCGGCCACCGTGGAGAAGGTGAACCCGAAGCACCAGGCGAGCAGATAGACCAGCCATGTTCCCCAGAAGAAACCGAGCATCACCGCGGCGCCGAGGCGCAGCAGGAAGTCGCCGCGGCTGAACTCGAAGTCGTCGTCGAGCACCAGGCCCAGCCAGAGGACCGCGAGGATGAACAGGAGACTCAGCATGGTGGGTTCATCCGCGGTTCAGGGGACTCCGTTCGCGCCGGGAAGAAAGTACACAAAGTAGTCCTCAAACGGCACCAGCGAACCGCGAAAAGGCCCCAAGACAATCATTCCCCAACGGCGGATCACCTCGTCACCGAGCTCGTGATCGAGCACCACCAGAGTGGGGGCGCCTTTCCCGGCCGTGCGCGTCGCCTGCAGCGCCTCGGCATCGGTCATCTGCTCGTTCCGGCTGCGGTCCCAGTGCACGAAGCTGCCCAGCCGTGCGGACTGCGGCAGATAGACCGAACGGTCGAGATAGCCGGCGATGACCGATCCGCTCGCATCGGGCCAGGCGGCGATGAAGGCCTTTTCCAGATGCCGGTCGGCGATCGCCCGGGCGGCTTCTTCTCCGCAGGAAAACAAGCGGCGCCCATCGAGCTGCGCCGCCCAGACGCCCGTGACGGCCTGCACGAGGAGCAGCAGTGTCAGCAGCCAGCCGCCCGGCGCGGCGCCGATGCGGGCCCTGGAATCAGGGCGGAAAGTCGGCGCCGCGAGCCAGCAGGCGAGCAGGAAGGTGATGAAGAGGAAGCCGGCGTGACGGACATAGCCGAGGTATTTGACCTGGAGGAACAGGCACAGTCCGACGCTCGCGACGAGGTAGAACACCACCGCCGGGCGGGAGCGGCGCAGGAGGAAGACGCTCAGGAGAAAAAGCGGGACGGCCCCGAGCGCGGCGAGGTCCTGGCCCCAGGAGAAGTCGGTGAGCCACGGTGGAATCCAGAGATAGCCGGGCGGACGCGGCAGCGGCAGCTGGCTGCTGGTGAAGGCGACGGCGACGCGCGCGGTTCTCTCCGCGTCCCAGTGAAAATGCCATCCATCGGCCGGAGCATAAAACGTGTCCGGGGCGGGCAGCATCGAGCCGACCGCAACCGCCAAAGCCAGGATGAAAAACGCGGCGGGCCCCCAGGATCGGGTGAGTGCGGAACGCGGAGGGCGGGCGGCGGATTGGGCGGAGGGTGCGGTGGCGGGATCGGCGGGAGCGGGGCTGGCGGGAACGCTCGGGGTTTCGGTTTGGCTCGCTGACTTGCCGATGGGGATGAGGAGGGTTGTCCACCAGGCGAACCCGAGGGCGGAGGCGACGATCAGGGCGTAGGTGCTGGTGAAGGCGGCGCCGGCGAGGGCGAGCACGAAGGGCCAGGGATTTTTCGTTTCGCGCGGAAAGCAGAGGCAGGCGAGGCAGAGGCAGAGCGTGCCGAGGAGGTATTGCCGCGTGACCGTGCCGTACTCGAAAAGGAAGTAGTAGTTGCCGAGCAGCAGCGTTTTTTGCGCGCGGCTGAACGGGGAGAACCGGCAGAGGACGAAGAACGTGAGGCCGGCGAGGAGCCATTGGAATACCTGCATCGCGGCGGGCCGGTGGGTGATGAACGTGAGCAGTCGCAGCAGAAAATGCCAAAGCGGCGGCGTGCCTTCGTAGTGGCCAGCGCCGGCGAGCGTGCTCCAGTCGGAGCTGTCCCGCGCGATCAGCCAGGCCTGCATCTCGTCCCGCCAGAGCTCGTGATGCCACGCGAGCCAGCCGGAGACCGCGAGGAACACCGCGGTGAGGGCGAAGGAGAAGCGGGAAGGGCGGGCGAGCATGCCGGGAGCGAAGGGCGACCGTGCGAGGAGAAGACCATCAAGGCATCGCCGAGACCGGACGGCTCTCGAGGCTCGGATCCCATTCGACGAGCCGCGCGGCGGGAACGAGCCAGGTGCGCCAGGGCGTGTTCGGCTCGGCCACGGGCTGCTCCTGCACGGCGGCGGGATGGGCGTGCTCCCAGGCGCGAAGACGCGGACTGCCGGTGAGGCCGACCACGACGAGGGGACGCTGGAGGCGCCGCGCGATCGCGGCGGCGCGATCCAGCTGCGTCAGGTCGTCCGGCGAACAGAGGAACAGCACGACCTGCGAGCGCGGACCATAGAGCGCCTGGATGAAGTAGATGCCCCAATCGGTGCAGGCGATGACGGAGTCGGCGGCCACGGTGCGGTTGAGCTGCGCGTGGAGATCGGCGGCGTAGGCCTTGCTGCTCGAGGCGAGCCGGGCCTGCTCGTACATGCCCGGGAAACGGAGAAACAATGTCCCGTACAAACAAA